>JAUYMV010000558.1 GCA_030698645.1 Mesorhizobium sp. | reverse complement strand
ATCTAATGCCGCTTCTGGGTCCGGAAGGTATGCGGGCCCGACGACCCTGACCCGCTTCTCGGCCGTCGCCCCGGCGGCGTTCGGCTTGGAACTCAGCAAGCGTCCGATGGTCTCGGCGTCGAACTTGCCGTCGCGGTTGGCGAGCGATTCCGGGTCGGCGGCTGGGTCGGGTCGGGACAGCGGCACCGGCAGCGGCTCGACGGCGGCGGGCTTCTCCGGGGCGGCGGCCGTGTCTCCGCCGATGATCGTGAAATTCTTGACCGGGTTGCAGCCGCATGTGGCCGGTCGCGAAAAGTTCACATCGCGGTATTTGAAGGCCGTCGGCAGGTCCGTGTAGGCGGTGCCGTCGGCTGCGACCATGTTCTCCGATTCCTCGTCGGGGACGCGGTGGGAGAACAGCCGGACATCGGTTCCCGGGCACATGGTCTCGCAATTCTGCTGGTCGCGGTCGAAATCGCGGCGCGAGGACGAATACGAGATCGGGAAGTAGTAACCGTCGCAGGTGCGCACGCAGAGCGTTCGGTAGGCTCCGCCGCCGAATCCGCTGTAGTCCACGCCGTTATCCGCCCCGCCGTTCGGATTGAGGATCGTACGGACGCGTTCGCTCCGTTCATAATCGTCGAGCGTCTGGCTGCGCGAGACGCCGCCGCCGAACAGCTGATCGAAAAGCGAACGGCGGCCGTCCCGCGTCGCCATTTCGGTCGGCAACTGGCGGGCGCTGGGCGCTTCGCGGCAGCCATTGGCGTCGATCGACGCCAGCAGGCGCGCGCGCTCGCGGCGCGAATCGCCGCCGCCCAGCTGCGCGCGCTTGCGCTGCAGGCTCATCAGGTTTCGTTCCATCCGGTCGATCGCGCCTTCGATCGCGTCGCAGGCCGATCCGCCCGAACGGCCGAAGATCGACAGGCCGCCGCCGCAGCCGGCACGGCGCAGCTGGCGCTCCGCCTTGTCGATCTGCTCCTGCTGCGCCTCAATGGCGCGGTCATATTTGCGCGCCTGGCCGGAATCGCCAGTGTTGACGGACAAGCCGGCAAGCTGGGATTCGAGCTGCCTGCAGATGCGCGGAGAGGCCGCCGACGACGCGACGAAGCCAATGACGGCGATCGCCGAGGCGATGGCCAGCAGCAGCGACTTCGCTGCCGCGCGTCCTGCCGCCGGTGATTGCCAATGTTTCATCCGCTTGCTTGCTGCCCTGATTTCGACGGTGCACCTTACGCGCGGGGGGATGAACCCTGCCTGAATGCTATGCTGAATCGCTGCCCACAATACCGCACATCCGGTTAACCCCCAATTGAGGCGAAGCCGCGGGCGCGCGGTCACGGCCTCTTGACTGGGCCATGCGCCTCCTGCGACGCCTCGACGACGGCGAGCGCCGTCATGTTGACGACGCCGCGAGAGGTGACGGACGGCGTCAGGATGTGCGCCGGGCATTCGGTGCCGAGCAGGATCGGCCCGACATGCAGCGCGTCGGTCATCGCCTTGACCGTGGTCAGCGCGATGTTGGCGGAGTCGAGGTTCGGGAATACCAGCAGATTGGCCTCGCCTTTCAGGGTCGCGTGCGGGAAGACGCGGCGGCGCAGTTCTTCCGACAGCGCCGAATCGCCGTGCATCTCGCCATCGCATTCGAGCTCGGGCGCGATGCGACGCAGGATGGCGGCCGCCTCGCGCATCTTGAGCGCGCTCGGACTGTCCCGCGAGCCGAAGTTGGAGTGCGACAGGAGAGCGGCCTTGGGCACCATGCCGAAGCGGCTGATCGCCTCGGCGGCAAGCACTGTCATCTCGGCGATCTCGTCGGCGCTCGGGTCGACCGTCACATAGGTGTCGGTGAAGAAGGTCGCGCCGCGCGGCGAGATCAGCATGGAGAGGGCGGATAGCTCCTTGTATTTGACGTCGGCGCGGGCGCCGATGATCAGGTTGACGTGGCGCAGATGGCGCTCGAAGCGGCCTTCCAGGCCGCAGATCATCGCATCGGCGTCGCCGCGCCTGAGCGCTAGCGCCGCGATCACGGTCGAATCGGTGCGCACCATGGTGCGCGCCGCTTCCTGCGTCACCCCGCGCCGGCCGGCGAACTGGATACGCAGGTCGACATAGTCGCGATAGCGCGGATCGTCTTCGGGATTGACGATCTCGAAATCCGTTTCGGGACGGATGCGCAGGCCGTAGCGGCGCAGGCGCACGTCGATGACGTGCGGCCGGCCGATGATAATCGGTCTGGCGATGCCTTCCTCGAGCACGACCTGGGCGGCGCGCAAGACGCGCTCGTCCTCGCCATCGGCGAAGATGACGCGCTTGCGGGCCGCATTGCGGGCGGCGGCGAAGACCGGCTTCATGACCAGGCCGGAGCGGAAGATGAAGCGAGTCAGCTTGTCGACATAGGCGTCCATGTCATCGATCGGGCGCGTGGCGACGCCGGTGTCCATCGCCGCCCTCGCGACAGCCGGCGCGATACGCAGGATCAGGCGCGGATCGAAGGGCGAGGGGATCAGGAAATCCGGTCCGAAGATCGGCGTCTCGCCGGAATAGGCGCGCGCGGCCACGTCCGATGGCTCCTCGCGGGCGAGTGCCGCGATGGCGCGCACGGCCGCCATCTTCATCTCCTCGTTGATCGCGGTCGCGCCGCAGTCGAGCGCGCCGCGGAAGATGTAGGGAAAGCAGATGACGTTGTTGACCTGGTTGGGAAAATCCGACCGCCCGGTGCAGATCATGGCGTCGGGGCGCGCCGCGCGCGCCAGGTCGGGCATGATCTCGGGCGTCGGATTGGCGAGCGCCATGATCAGCGGCTTTTTCGCCATGCCGGCGAGAAGCTCGGGCTTCAGCACGCCGGCGGCCGACAGGCCGAGGAAGACGTCCGCGCCGCCGATGACATCGGCAAGCGTGCGCGTCGCCGTCTCCTTCACATAGGGGTCCTTCCAGCGGTCCATCTCCTCGACGCGGCCGACATGGGCGACGCCGTAGCGGTCGGTGACCCAGATGTTCTCGCGCTTCGCGCCGAGCGCGACGAGCAGGTTGAGGCAGGCGAGCGCGGCAGCGCCCGCGCCGGACGTGACGATCTTCGCGTCCGGCAGGGTCTTGCCCGCGACTTCCAGCCCGTTCAGGACGGCCGCGGCGACGATGATTGCTGTGCCGTGCTGGTCGTCGTGGAAGACCGGGATCGCCATCCGCGCCTTGAGCTGCTCCTCGACCTCGAAGCATTCCGGCGACTTGATGTCCTCAAGGTTGATGCCGCCGAAGGTCGGCTCCAGCGCGGCGATCGCCTGCACCATCGCATCGATCCCCGGCGCGTCGATCTCGATGTCGAAGACGTCGATGCCGGCGAACTTCTTGAAGAGGACCGCCTTGCCTTCCATCACCGGCTTGGAGGCGAGCGGGCCGATATTGCCGAGACCGAGCACGGCCGAGCCGTTGGAGACGACGCCGACCAGGTTGGCGCGGCCCGTGTAGAGCGCTGCCGTCGAGGGATCGTCGCGGATGGCGAGGCACGGGGCGGCGACGCCCGGCGAGTAGGCCAGCGCCAGGTCGCGCTGGTTGCCGAGCGGCTTGGTCGCCTGGATCTCGAGCTTTCCCGGCACCGGATGGCGATGGTAGAAGAGCGCCGCCTCGTCGAGTTCGGAGAGGCGCGCCTCGTCCGTCTTGGCTGTCATGGGCGTCGTTCCCCTGTTTCGTCCGTGTCGCGACGGCGTCCGCCCGGTACCGCTCAGGCGCGGGCGACGACCTTCTGTCGCTGCTCGCCGAGGCCGGCGATGCCAAGATGCATCTCGTCGCCGTTCTTGAGGAATTTCGGCGGCTTCATGCCGAGGCCGACGCCGGGCGGCGTACCGGTGGTGATGACGTCGCCGGGTTCCAGCACCATGAACTGCGAAAGGTAGGAGACGATCTGCTTCACGGTGAAGATCATCGTCGCGGTGTTGCCCGTCTGCGCGCGCTTGCCGTTCACGTCGAGGAACATGTCGAGCTTCTGCGGGTCCTTGATCTCGTCGGCGGTGACGATCCACGGGCCGAGCGGCCCGAAGGTCGGCGCGCTCTTGCCCTTGATCCACTGGCCGCCGCGCTCGGTCTGGTATTCGCGCTCGGAAACGTCGTTGCAGAGCGCGTAGCCGAAGACATGCGACAGCGCGTCGTCCTCGCTGACGTAATCGCAGGTCTTGCCGATGATTATCGCGAGTTCGACCTCCCAGTCGGACTTCTTCGAGCCCTTGGGCAGCAGTACGTCGTCATTCGGACCGGACAGGCAGCTCGGCGCCTTGGAGAAGACGATCGGCTCCTTGGGAATTGGCGCGCCGGTTTCGGCGGCGTGGTCGGCATAGTTGAGGCCGATCGCGATGAAATGGCCGGTGCGCGCGACGGCCGAGCCGATGCGGGCGTTCTTCGGCGCGGCGGGCAGGGCGGAGAGATCGGCCTTCTTCAGCGCCCGCAGCAGGGCTGGCGAAATGGTCTCCGGGCCGAAATCCGAGACGATCGACGAGACGTCGCGCACCACCCCGCCCTTGTCCACGACCCCGGGATTCTCCTTGCCCTTCTTCCCAAAACGCAGCAATTTCATGAACTTCCCCTCCAGGTTTCCGATCTTGAATCAGCGTCTTCAGAAACCGATTCAGGTGCGGTCAAAATGCGCTTGAGTACAATCCGCCGTCAATGCGCAGGTTCTGGCCGGTGATGTAGCCCGAATGCGCCGAGCAGAGGAAGGCGCAGGCCTTGCCGAACTCCTCGGCCGTGCCGAGCCGCCCGGCGGGAATCTCGGTTGCCTGGCGCTTGGCATACTCCGCCTCGCTGATGCCGGCCTTCTCCGCCGCGAAGCGCGTCGTGTTGCGGATGCGGTCGGTGTCGAGCTTGCCGGGCAGCATGTTGTTGATGGTCACGTTGCGGTTGACCACGGTGCGGGCGACGCCGGCGAGGAACGAGGTCAGGCCGGCGCGCGCGCCGGACGACAGGTCGAGGCCGGGGATCGACATGTAGACCGATAGCGAGGTGATGTTGACGATGCGGCCGAAACCGCGCTCGGCCATGCCGTCGATGACCGCCTGGATCAGCTCGATCGGCGTGATCATGTTCTGCGTGACGCCCTCCAGCATCGCCTGACGGTCGAGCTTGCGGAAGTCGCGCGGCGGCGGGCCGCCATTGTTGTTGACCAGGATGTCGGGCTGCGGGCAGGCGGCGAGCAGTTTCTTCTGGCCCTCCGGGGTGGAGACGTCGGCCAGGATCTCGATGACGTCGACGCCGAACAGGGCGCGGATCTCGGTGGCCGTGCGCGCGAGCGCTTCCGGGTCGCGCCCGTTCAGCACGAGGTCGCAGCCGGCGTCGGCCAGCGCCATCGCGCAGCCGCGCCCGAGCCCGCGGCTCGACGCGCAGACGATCGCCTTCTTGCCCTTCAGTCCGAGATCCATCGCCGCGCTCCCTGATTTTCTGGCGCTAGGTAACCCACCGCGACCGCAAAGCTCAACCCGTCATACGTCTGTGACATGAATCATGGCAGGCGTTGGGGACGAAGCTTGGGGTCAGACATGTCCAGCGATCACCCGAAAACCTTCCGCACACTCTTCATTTCCGACGTCCACCTCGGCTCCAGGGTCGCCAAGGCGGAATTCCTGATCGATTTCCTGCGCCACAACGAAGCCGATACGATCTACCTCGTCGGCGACATCGTCGATGGCTGGCGGCTCAGGCGCTCGTGGCACTGGCCGCAGTCGCACAACGACGTCGTCCAGAAGATCCTGCGCAAGGCGCGCAAGGGCACCAAGGTGATCTACGTCGCCGGCAATCACGACGAGTTCCTGCGCTCCTTCCAGGGTGTGCATTTCGGCGGCGTGGAGGTCGTCGACCGGATCGTCCACGAGACCGCGGACGGTCGCCGCTACCTGGTCATCCATGGCGACCAGTTCGACGGCATCGTGCACAATTTCCGCTGGCTCGCCTATCTGGGCGACAAGGCCTACGACACCGCCATCGTCGTCAACCGCGTGGTCGCCTGGGTGCGCCACCGCTTCGGCCTGTCGTATTGGTCGTTCTCGTCGTGGGCCAAGGTCAGGGTCAAGCGCGCGGTCAGCTTCATCAGCGCATTCCAGGACATCGTCGCCGAGGAGGGGCGCCTCAGCGAGGTGGACGGCATCATCTGCGGCCATATCCACCACGCGACGATCGAGACGATCAAGGGTGTGCACTACATCAACACCGGCGACTGGGTCGAAAGCTGCACGGCGGTCGCCGAGAATTTCGATGGCAGCTTCGAAATCCTCACCTGGGCGAAGATCACCTCGGGCGCGCCCGTCGAGCGGGACGAATTGGTTCCGGTCCTCCTGCCGGCCGAAGCCGCCTGAGCGCAACTGGAACAACCGACCGCGGGAAGCTGGCAAGGGGCGCACCGTAGCCCTGTGCCGCGGCGCATGGTAGGGCGGGGTCCTTTCACCGTTCCCAAGCCGGCTTGTCCCGTCCCGCGATGCTGCCTCCCCTTCGCCCCGACCAGCAGGTCAAGCCGCGCCATTTCGAGCTGAGGCTGGCGTTCCTCTATGCCTGAATCTTCATCCCGAACGGCATCCATATGCCTTATTTCCCGCTCTGGCTGGAGCTGAAGCAGTTCACGCCGACCGAGA
>JAUYMV010000235.1 GCA_030698645.1 Mesorhizobium sp. | reverse complement strand
GGTGCTATCCGGCGTCGTGATGGACGCCGACGGCGAGACGATGATCTCGACCGGCGCGCCGATCTCGATGATGATCGAGAACGTCGACCAGCGCTCCAAGGACTATGGCGACATCGCGCGCCAGTACAGGCCCGGCCACGCCGATTACACCTATGATGCGAAATACGGCGTGCGCGATTTCCGCGGCGGCGGACGGTCGTCGGCGCGCGAAACGGCGGCGCGTGTTGCCGCCGGCGCGATCGCCAGACTCGTCGTGCCCGGCATGGTGGTGCGCGGCGCGCTGGTCTCGATGGGGACCAGGGAGATCGACCGCGCGAACTGGGACTGGGGTTTCGTGGACGACGCGGAAAATCCGTTCTTCACGCCGGACCCCGCCTCGGTCGCCGTCTTCACCGACTATCTCGACGGCATCCGCAAGGCTGGCTCCTCGGTCGGCGCCGTCATCGAGATCGTCGCCGACGGCGTCCCGCCCGGCATGGGCGCGCCGCTCTACGCCAAGCTCGACCAGGACATCGCCGGCAATCTGATGTCGATCAACGCCGTCAAGGGCGTCGAGATCGGCGAGGGTTTCGGCGCGGCAAGGCTGACCGGCGAGGAAAACGCCGACGAGATGCGCATGGGAAACGACGGCGCGCCGGTGTTCCTGTCCAATCATGCCGGCGGCATCCTCGGCGGCATCTCGACCGGCCAGCCGGTCGTCGCGCGCTTCGCGGTCAAGCCGACGTCCTCGATCCTGACCCCGCGCCGCTCGATCGACGCCGACGGCAACGACGTCGAGGTGACGACCAGGGGCCGCCACGACCCCTGCGTCGGCATCCGCGCCGTGCCGATCGGCGAAGCGATGGTGGCCTGCGCCATCGCCGATCATTATCTGCGGCACCGGGGACAGACGGGAAGGGACGCGGCAGTCGGCAGTCGGCAGTAGGCAGTTGGGAGCTCTGGTCCATGCCGCTCAGTCTCGGCGCTCCACCAATCCGATTGCCCACCTCCAACTTATTGCCTACTCCCTACTCCCTACTCCCTACTGCCGACTGCCTACCTGCCGACTGCCGAAAGCGAAGCGAACCCGATGCCCTACGACCAGAAAAAGATCGCCGAAGCCCTGCGCGCCTTCGAGCGCGGCGAGATCGTCGTCGTGATGGACGATGACGGCCGCGAGAACGAGGGCGACCTGATCGTCGCCGCGGTGCACTGCACGCCCGAGAAGATGGCCTTCATCGTGCGCCACACCTCCGGCATCGTCTGCGCGCCGATGCCGCGCGAGGAGGCCAAGCGGCTGAACCTGCAGCCGATGGTGGCCGACAACGATTCGGCGCACACGACGGCGTTCACCGTCTCGGTCGACTTCAAGCACGGCACGACCACCGGCATCTCGGCCGACGACCGCACGCTCACCGTGCGCAACCTCGCCAACGGCAATGTCGGCGCCAGCGATTTCGTGCGCCCCGGCCACATCTTTCCGCTGATCGCGCGCGAAGGCGGCGTGCTGATGCGCTCCGGGCACACCGAGGCGGCGGTCGATCTCTGCCGGCTTGCCAACCTGCCGCCGGTCGGCGTCATCAGCGAACTGGTCAACGACGACGGCACGGTGATGCGCGGCCCGCAGGTGCAGGCGTTCGCGGAAAAGAATGCGCTGCACCAGATCTCGGTCGCCGACCTCATCGGCTACCGCCAGCGCAAGGAGACGCTGATCGAATGCGTCGGCGCCTTCGACATCGAGACGGTCGCCGGGTCGGCCAGGGCGCATGCCTACACGCTGCCCTGGGACCCGATGCAGCACCTGGCGATCGTGTTCGGCGACATCCGCGACGGCGAGAACGTGCCGGTGCGGCTGCATCCGGAGAACGTCGTCGCCGACGTCTTCGGCGGCGGCCATCGGCTTGACGCCATCATAAAGACGATGGCCGAGCAGAAGCGCGGCGTCATCGTCTATCTGCGCGAAGGCTCCGTCGGCGTCGCGCATCAGGGCCGCAAACGTCCGGTCGTCTCGGAGCACGAGACCCATGCCGAAGCGGTGAACCGCGAATCGGAATGGCGCGAGATCGGCCTTGGCGCGCAGATCCTGAAGCACCTTGGCATCTCGTCGATCGACCTGATCGCCTCGCGCGAGCGCCACTATGTCGGGCTCGAAGGCTTTGGCATCAAGATTGCGAAGACGGAGATCCGGTGAATCGACCGCTGCCGCTCCACCATCCGGGGATACTCGCAAAGATGCCGCGCTTCGCCTATATCGGGCCATGACCACACGCCTCTACAGCCATCCGATCTACCTTGAGCACCTGACGCCGCCCGGCCATCCGGAACGGCCGGACCGGCTGCGCGCGGTCGCCAAGGTGCTGTCGCACGATGTCTTCGACATACTCGACCGTGTCGAATCGCCGATGGGCGATCCGGCGACGCTGCGCTATGCCCATCCCGACTCCTATGTGCGCCGGATCGAGGCCGGCATTCCCGCCGAAGGTATCGCGCGAATCGACGCCGATACGTCCGTCAGTCCGAAGAGCTGGCTTGCGGCGCTCACCGCCGTCGGCGCCGCGACGGCTGCCGTCGACGACGTGTTTTCCGGCGCCGCAGACAATGTCTTCGTCGCCTCCCGCCCGCCCGGCCACCACGCCGAGAAGATCACCGCGATGGGCTTCTGCCTGTTCAACAACGCTGCGATCGCGGCGCGCCACGCCCAGCTCCGGCACGGCGCCGAGCGGGTCGCCATCGTCGACTGGGACGTGCATCACGGCAACGGCACGCAGGACATTTTCTGGGACGATCCGTCGGTGCTCTACTGCTCGACCCACCAGATGCCGCTCTATCCGGGCACAGGTGCGAAGAGCGAGACCGGCGCCGGCAACATCGTCAACGCGCCGCTGTCGGCCAATACCGGGAGCGACGACTTTCGCGACGCGTTCCGCAGCCGGATTTTGCCGGCGCTGGACGAGTTCCAGCCCGACCTGATCATCATCTCGGCCGGTTTCGACGCGCACCACCGCGATCCGCTGGCCGAGATCAATCTCGTCGAGGAGGATTTTTCCTGGGCGACCGCCGAACTGATGGAACGCGCCGACCGCTTCGCGTCGAACCGGCTTGTCAGCCTGCTCGAGGGCGGGTACGACCTGCAGGGACTGGCTCTGTCGGTCGCCGCGCATGTCGGCCGATTGATGAGGGGATGAAGAATGGCCGCTGAAGCCAATGACGACGTCAAGGCGATGAGCTTCGAGCAGGCGCTCGAAGCCCTCGAGCGCATCGTCGACGACCTCGAGAAGGGCGACGTGCCGCTCGACCAGTCGATCCGCATCTACGAGCGCGGCGAGGCGCTGAAGGCGCATTGCGACCTGCTGCTGAAATCGGCGGAAGACAAGGTGGAGAAGATCCGCCTGGCGCGCGACGGCAAGCCGGTCGGCACCGAGCCGCTCGACGGCGCGTGAGTCGCCTCAGCTCGTCAGGCGCGGATTGGCGACGACCTTCAGGAACAGCGCCTTCATGGCGTCGGCGATGCCCTCGGTCGGGCTGACCTCGAAGAACAGGCCGGGCGTCGCGCATTGCGACATCTTCGTATTGATCTTGGACGCGAAGGGAGCGATCCAGGTGTTGTACCAGCCATTCGTCGGAAGCGGCAGATAGGTCGTGTAGAGCACCGCGATCTTGATGCCGCGCGCCTTCAGTT
>JAUYMV010000546.1 GCA_030698645.1 Mesorhizobium sp. | reverse complement strand
CTCGGCATCCAGGAGCCGCGCCCCTGGCATGAGTTTGCCCCCCTGAGGCCGCGAAGCTGGGGCCTGGAAGAGATGAACGCCTGGGGTGCGCCGTTCAACTTCAACTTCGTCACCGGCTGACGGCGACCGGATCCGCCCATTCGCAAAGCCCCAATCCGCACGAGCCACGCCCGTGCGGGCATCGCCAAGAGATAGGAGCCCTGTCATGAGACTTGTCCGCTTTTCCGCCGGGGACGCGCCGGCCATGCCCGGTTTGCTTGTCGACGGTCGCGTCTACCCGGTGGCCGACCTGGCCCCGGAAGCACCCCGCGACATTGCCGGGATCATCGCCGACTGGGACCGGCTCGGGTTGAGCCGGAACGCCTTGCCGACCGGCAAGGGCCTGCCGCTCGACCGGGTCACCCTGCGCGCGCCGATCGCGCGGCCGGGCAAGATTCTGGCCATCGGACTGAATTATGCCGACCACATCGAGGAATCGAAATCCGCGGGGGTGACGGTCCCGACCGAGCAGGTCTGGTTCTGCAAACAGGCGACCTCCGTCAACGACCCGTATGGCGACGTCGAACTGCCCAAGGTCTCGGCCATGCTCGACTACGAGGTCGAGATGGTGGCGGTCATCGGCCGCAAGGGGCGCCACATCAGCCGCGAAGACGCGCCAGCGCATGTCTTCGGCTATTGCGTCGGCAACGACGTCACGGTGCGCGACTGGCAGCACAGGACGCCGCAATGGATGCTGGGCAAGTCCTTCGACACGCATTGCCCCTTTGGCCCGGCGATCGTGACGGCCGACGAGGCGGGCGACCCGCATGGCTTGGGCATCCGCTGCTTCGTCAATGGTGACCTGCGACAGAATTCCAA
This sequence comes from Mesorhizobium sp., assembly GCA_030698645.1. GTDB lineage: Bacteria > Pseudomonadota > Alphaproteobacteria > Rhizobiales > Rhizobiaceae > Mesorhizobium_A. Next base: position 899 of record JAUYMV010000546.1, on the reverse strand, counting down.
CACGAAACATCTGGTGTTCGATCTGTGGGACCAGATCGCACATCTCTCGCAGGCGATGACGCTGGAACCGGGCGATCTGATCTTCACTGGCACACCGGGCGGCATCGGCTTCGCCTCGAAACCCTACCGTCCGCTCAAGGCGGGCGACCTGGTCCGTTGCGAGGTCGACGGACTGGGCTTCATCGAGAACCGCGTCGTGCAGGAAGCGTGACGCCGCCGGTACAGCCGGTCCAGGAGGGGCATTCCATGTCGTCAGGTCAAAGCAACGAGATATTCGCCGTCGCCTCGATGGCGGACATCGAAGCGATCGAAGCCACGCCGCTATCATCGCGCACGCTGCCGCAAAACAGCTATGACGCCATAGCGGCGACCGCCGGCTTGATGCCCGATGCGCCTGCCCTGTCGTTCTTTGCGTCGGCGGCGGATTTCACCCATGCGCATAAATGGACCTATGCAGAGCTGCTCGCCGATATCACCCGCGCGGCGAATCTCTTCCACGTCCTCGGCGTCACCCGGGAGGCTCCCGTCGCCTTCCTGCTGCCCAACCTGCCGGAGACGCATTTCACCATCTGGGGCGGCGAGGCGGCCGGCGTGGTGTTCGCCGTCAATTCCATGCTCGAGCCCGGTCATGCCGCTGAGTTGCTGCGCGCCGCCGGCGTCCGCGTCCTCGTGACGCTCGCGCCAACGTCCCTGCCCAACGACCTCTGGTCGCGTCTGTCGCCGCATCTTGCCGGCCTCCCCGAGCTACGCACCGTCGCCTGGGTCAGCCTCGCACCCTATCTCGATGCCGTCGGCGCGCCGCCGTTCCGACACCTTGTCGAGCAGGCGCTGGACACCGCGCAACGCTTTGAACTGGTCGACCTGCGCGTTGAGATGAACAAGCAGCCTGCCGACCGGCT
>JAUYMV010000545.1 GCA_030698645.1 Mesorhizobium sp. | reverse complement strand
AGTCCCAGCCGGCGAGCGCGTCGGAAGCGAGGTCGCCCCTGTAGGGGAGAAGAGCCGGAGGCGCCGGCACCGGGTCGCGCGGCTCACCCTGCGAAACGAGGGCGCGCCAGAACGGCGTGTAGACCCTGAACGGACCGCCCGCCTGGGTGGTCAGGCGCCAGGGCTCGTGCAGGAGATGGCCGTCATGGCTCGCCGCGGCGATGCCCCGCTCGGCCAGCGCCGACTTCATCGCGGTGTCGGCCGAGATGCCGTGCGGATCGTAGCGGCGGTTCCACACCACGAGATCGGCGCCGGTCTCTTGCACGAGCGATTGCGCCACGACGCGCATCTCGCCGCGCCTCAGCGTCAACCTCGCGCCGAGGCGCGCCAGGTCGCGGCCGAGGGCGGCAAGCGAATGGTGCAGCCACCAGCGCCGCGCCGCGCCAAGTCTTCGTCCGCCCGGTGCCTCGTCGTCGAGCACGAAGACGGCGACGACGGGCTTGCCCGTCGCGGCGGCTTCGTGCAGGGCCGAATTGTCGGCGATCCGCAGGTCGTGGCGAAACAGCACGACGACCGGTCTTGCGCGATCGGTGTCTCGCCCGGGTCCCGTCATTCCATATCTCTCCGCGCCGCCGCTTCGGCGGCGTTCTTCAACAGATACGAGCGAGATTGGAAAACGGGTCTATGGAACTGCAAGAATTCTTTGGGTCGACGGAGCCCGGTCCGCAATATTCGGGCGGCGACCATGGCAATGGCGCCGGAGACGTTACGGGGCGGTTCCATGCCCGCCCCGTAAGCTGTCGGTTACGCCTGCTTGATGAGGCGGACCAGCACGAGCAGGATCACGGCGCCGATCGTCGAATGGATGATCGCGCCGGCAATGCCCGAGCTGAGAGAAATTCCGATGTACGGAAACAGCAGCCCCGCGACGAAGGCGCCGACGATGCCGACGACGATGTTGCCGAGCAGGCCGAAGCCGTACCCTTTCACGATCAGGCCGGCGAGCCAGCCGGCGATCGCGCCGACGATTATAAAGACGACCAGACTCTCGATACCCATGTGGAAAAGTCCCTCCGGTTGACGCCGGATCGAAGCAGAATCGCCGGGCCGAGTCCAGACGACGGCGGTCGTCGGGCAGGGCTGTTCACGGAAATCGACGGCCAGTCGGCGAAGCGGGCGCGCAACCGTGCGCGCGCCCGATGTCGGATCACTCGCAATCGGAGACGATGATCTTGCAGTTCGGGCAGTCCTTGAGGGCCATCCGCTCGGCGGCCTTCCGTGTCGCGCCGTAGCCGATGCCGTAGTGGATGCGGTTGCCGGCATAGGCGCCGCAGGTCTCGAACCACACGGCCACCGCGCAACTGGAATTGCCGGCGTTCTTGCATTCGCGCATGGCGTTGGCCTCCGCTTCCTTGCGGGTCGTGCCCCAGCCCGTGCCGTAGCCGGCCTCGTCGGCGGCGGTGCCCTGTGCGTCGTCCACCGCAAATGCGCCGAAGGCGAGTGCCGGCGCAGCCTGCGCGAGGAGGAGTGTGGTCATGAGGCCGAAAGTTAGTTTGCGTAGCATGTGTTTTCCCAATGATGGCTGTGATCCAGCATGCGGATGGATAGGTGAAACCATTGCCGAGTCAAGGATTTACAGCCGACAATGCGGAGTCTTGCGAGGCCCGCGTCGGCGCTCTTTGACCGAAGCGCCGTACCGGCCGCCTTGCGTCGGGCCGAAGCATGGAAGGCGGCGCGGCCGCATGGCAAGGACGTCAGCGTGCCGCCACTCCTGCGACGTCCTGGCTGCTGCCTGAGACGTGGTTAACCGTCGCATTCAACCTTTGTTGGTAATTTCCCGTTAGCCTTCCGGGCTGGTTCGCTCGGGTGCCCGGTTCGGCATTCGGTCTGTTTTGTTCCGCGTACAGGTCCGATATGCAAACACAAGCTCTCGCCGGCGTCCTCCTCGCGTGCTTCGGTCTCGCCGCCTGCACGTCGGGACCGGGCATGGCCGATCTCATGCCGCGCCCGTCGCTCGAGATGACGAGTTCGATTTCCAGGCCGGCCGAGCCGGCGCCGAAGCTGGCCGCAGCCACCCTCAACCCCCGCCAGGAAGCGGATGCAGGGACGCTGGCGAAAGACGCGGTCGAACCGCAGCAAGTCGGCGCGGCGCTGGCGATCGCGCTGCCGGAAGGGCGGCCCGGCCGCGCGGCGAGCGCGCTCGAACGCGAGATACAGGCGCACCGTTTCAAGGACGCCAAGCCGATCAATTTCGGCTCGAAGAAGCCGCAGGACTACGCCGTGCATGGCGTCGACGTTTCGCGCTGGCAGGGCGATATCGACTGGCAGAAGCTGCGCGGGCAGGGCGCCAACTTCGTCTACATCAAGGCGACCGACGGCGGCGACCATCTCGACCCGATGTTCAGGAAGAACTGGCGCGAGGCGAACGCCGCCGGCCTGAAGCGCGGCGCCTATCATTTCTTCTACTGGTGCCGCGACGCCGCCTCGCAGGCCGACTGGTTCATCCGCAACGTGCCCAAGGACGCGAACGCCCTGCCGCCGGTGATCGATGTGGAATGGAATCACCAGTCCGCCTGCAAGAAGCGGCCGTCGCGCGAAAAGGTGCTGGCAAAGATGCAGGTCTTCATGGACAGGCTGGAGGCGCACTACGGCCAGCGCCCGGTGATCTATACCGCGCCCGATTTCTACGGCGACAATCTGAAGGGCGCCTTCCCCGACTACCCTTTCTGGCTGCGCGCCGTTGCGCAGCATCCGTCGAAGGTCTATCCCGGCCGCAAATGGGTGTTCTGGCAGTATTCCGGGTCCGGCCTGTCGACGGGCGTCAAGGGTCGCATCGACCTCAACGTGTTCCACGGCTCCGCCGCGGAATGGCACCGCTGGGTCGACCACCAGGAACGCATCGCGGCGAACTGAACGATCGGTAGCGCCGTCTCTACTCCGCCTGGGACCGTGCCGATGGTCATGGCCCGCTTTTCCGACCCACCTGAGCGCGCCGAAGCGGGCTGATTTCGCGGCCGCTTGTGCATTCGCAAGCCGGCTCAGCATCTCGTCGCCATCGGTCAGAATATTGCCGCGGTTGAATCATCGGCCGGCCATGATTGCAGTCCATCTGTGTCGGGCGGAACGGATGCAAGGAGATCAGCCATGAGCGACACGATATCCACTTTGAACGAACTGCTCGCCGATCCGATGGTGCAACTGGTGATCAAGCGGTCGAACGCGCGCCCCGAAGAAGTGCGCATGCTGATGTTGCAGGCGGGCGATCGCGCCGCGTCCGACCCCGCTCTGCCGCCGGCCCATGTGATCGCCGCGGCGCAAAAGGCCGGCTGGTGCTGCGCGTGAGCTGAACGGCCGGCCCGGCTTCCGAAAGGACGGCCGGCCGCCGAACGGACGTGCCCTGGTCCATCGGAGAGTTCTGGCATCGCGCGCCGAGCGCGACTATCTGTTGGCTGTGAAGGGCCGCGCGCCCCTCACGCCAACCGAAAGCGAAAGCCGGGAGCCGGAACCGATGTCCGATATCTACACGCCGCCGAAAGTCTGGACCTGGGACAAGGAGAATGGCGGCCAGTTCGCCAACATCAACCGCCCGATCGCCGGACCGACGCATGACAGGGAGCTGCCGGTCGGAAAGCATCCGCTGCAGCTCTATTCGCTGGCGACGCCGAACGGCGTCAAGGTGACCATCATGCTCGAGGAGCTTCTGGCGGCGGGCCACACGGGCGCCGAATACGACGCCTGGCTGATCCGCATCAACGAGGGCGACCAGTTCGGCTCCGGTTTCGTGGCGGTCAATCCGAACTCCAAGATCCCCGCTTTGATGGACCGCAGCGGCACGACGCCGGTCCGCGTCTTCGAGTCGGGCTCGATCCTGTTCTATCTCGCCGAAAAATTCGGCGCCTTCCTGCCGACCGACATGCCGGCCCGGGCGGAGACGATGAACTGGCTGTTCTGGCAGATGGGATCGGCGCCCTATCTCGGCGGCGGCTTCGGCCATTTCTATGCCTATGCGCCGGAGAAATGGGAGTACCCGATCAACCGCTTCGCCATGGAGGTGAAGCGTCAGCTCGACGTGCTCGACCGGCGCCTCGCCGAGACGGAGTATCTGGCGGGCGACGCCTACACGATCGCAGACATGGCGGTATGGCCCTGGTACGGCGGGCTGGTGAAGGGCTGGAACTACAATTCCGGGGAATTCCTCTCCGTGCATGAATACAGAAACGTCATCCGCTGGGCCGACCAGATCCTGGCCCGCCCGGCGGTGGCGCGCGGCCGCATGGTCAACCGGCAGACTGGCGACCTCGCCGGCCAGCTGCGCGAGCGCCACGACGCCAGTGATTTCGAGACCAGGACGCAGGACAAATTGGCGTAGGGGCGGGCGAGCCTTCCCTTCTCCCCGCTTGCGGGGAGAAGCACGATGAATCGACGGCCTCCCGGTCAGGACGTATCGCGGCGCTTCAGGGTGGATCGGGGGTGACGGGAAGATCGTGAATGGCGAATGGGGGCAAGGGGTTGGCGTGAGAGGGGGGCGGAATCTGTCCACGGGCTGAGCGCTCGCCCCCCCAAGGGCCCGTTGGGCCACCTCCCCCGTAAACGGGGGAGGATCCGGGCCCGAAGGAGGGCCGTCACGCCGCCGTCATGTTGTTTTCGATCAATTCACCAGTGTTCCACGCATGGCATGAATGCGCGGGCATCTCATGTGGATGGAGGCTATCTTGAACCATAGGCAAGAGCGGATCGCCGGGGAGGCGGGCTTGGCGACCTCCGTGTCGGAGAAACCGTCGATGCCCGGGAAATCTCCGAAGGCCGGGCGGCCGATGGCGGCCCACGGCGCTCGACCGCCGGAGCATCCCCATCTGAACCTCGATCGCGGCGTGCGCGCGGCGATGGCCCGGCTGAGCGGGGGCGTCTCGCTTCATTCCTTCATCGACGCCTGGGCGGATTGGGCGTTCCACATGAGCGCTTCGCCCGGGCGCCAGCTCGAGCTTGCCGAACGCGCCGGGCAAAGCGCCCTGGAGCTGGCGCGCCATCTTGCCAAATTCGATGCCGATGCCGCCCCGCCATTCGCGCCCAAGCCCTATGACCATCGCTTCGACCATCCGGGCTGGCAGACGCCGCCGTTCCATCTCTGGCAGCAGGGATTCCTCGCCGTTCAGGACTGGTGGGATCACGCGACCGATCAATTGCGCGGGTTGCGGCCCGAAGATGCGGACCGGGCCCGGTTCATGGCGCGCCAGGCGCTCGACACGGTGGCGCCGTCGAATTTCCCCGCGCTGAACCCCGAGATCCTCGCCGCGACCGTGGCAACGGGCGGGCGCAACCTGACCGAGGGCGCGGCGCATTTCGCGGCGGACATGCTGAAGACCTTGACCCAGACCCACGATCCGGCGCCCGACGGGTTCCGCGTCGGCGAGGACCTCGCCTGCACGCCGGGCACCGTGGTCTTCCGCAACGAATTGTTCGAACTGATCCAGTATGCGCCGCAAACCGCGCTAGCCCAGGCGGAGCCGGTGCTGATCGTGCCGGCATGGATCATGAAATACTACATCCTCGACCTCTCGCCGGCGAATTCGATGGTCAATTACCTCGTCGGCCGGGGTTTCACGGTCTTCATGATCTCGTGGTGCAACCCGACCGCCGAAAAGGCCGACCTGTCGCTGGAGGACTACCGCGGGGCGGGCGTCATGACGGCGCTCGATGCGGTCAATGCCATCGTGCCGGAGCGCAAGGTCCATGCGGTCGGCTACTGCCTCGGCGGCACGATCCTGGCGATCACGGCGGCGACGATGGCGCGCGATCGCGACGAGCGGCTGGCCAGCATCACGCTGATGGCCGCGCAGGTCGATTTCGCCGAGGCCGGCGAACTGCTGCTCTTCGTCGACGAGAGCCAGGTCGCCTTCCTCGAGGACATGATGTGGTATCAGGGCTATCTCGACCGTCCGCAAATGGCGCGCACCTTCTCGACGATCCGCTCCGAGGATCTGATCTGGTCGCGCGCGGTCCGGCGCTATTTTCTCGGCCAGGACGATCTGCCGACCGACATGGGCGTCTGGGCGGCCGACACCACGCGGATGCCGGCGCGGATGCATTCCGAGTATCTGAGGAGCCTGTTTCTGGAGAACCGCCTGACGGCGGGGCGCTTCGCGGTCGAGGGCCGCGTCATCGCGCTCAAGGACATTGCCGCCCCGATGTTCGTGGTGGCCACCGAGACGGACCATATCGCGCCGTGGCGGTCGGTCTACAAGACGCAGCTGTTCACCGACTGCGACCTGACCTTCGTGCTGACCAGCGGCGGACACAACAGCGGCATCGTCAACCGACCCGGCGATCCGCGCAGCCGCTACCACGCGTCGCACCGCCCGATGGGCGCGCACTATGTCGGGCCGGACGACTGGCTGGCCAGGTCGACGCCCGGGGAGGGATCCTGGTGGCCGGAATGGGCGGCCTGGCTGGAAGGCAAGAGCACCGGCCTCGTTCCGCCGCCGGCGACAGGCGCCCCGGACAAAGGCCTCGCGCAGATCGCGCCGGCGCCGGGGGCGTATGTGTTTCAGGGGTGAGGTCGGATCGGCGAGAGGGGATATGGCTACTCCCGGGGGGAGAAAGGGTAGGGTGCGGTGCTTTCGGCCACATTACTTCGCTGGTCGTAGTGTGTAACGCGCTGACGTTGGTGGCGCGTTCCGTTAAGATTACCCTGTTGTATAGATTGGAGAGTATAAACTAACGGAACTCACACGATGATTTCCGAATCGCAAATCCACTGAATCCTGTGTCCAGCAGCAAACGCCTTACGTCACCTTCGGTCATATCTGCCTTTGAGCCAATTACAACTTCAAAGATAGCCTCCTTTGGGTCATTCTTGCCATTAGAAAATTTTCCAAAAGGGAGCGAATGGAACTTTATCTCATGTTCACTGGTTTGCCGCACCCTCGGCTTTGCCCAAGGTCGCTCTGTTCCGTCAAGGGATAGCGAGACGGGAACTCGGCGCGGAGGAGGCTCGTTGCCTGATGCGAATGTAAGCCGGATTTCGTCCTCGTACTCCCATGTATGATGCTTTAGTGAGTTAATAATGGAAATCAGAGTGCTGCCGATCTCTAGTTCCTTTTCCATGTCTTTGAATATGTTCTCGCCATATACTTCGATAGGTTTGACAATATCGGAAACTAGATTGTAGATTTCCTCATGCTTGCTATCGTCGATATACCTCACCTTATAGATCCGCCCATGCATGTCGGTGATCGCGCGGGGCTTAAAACCAATGGAATAGCCGCGGCCACCGTCCGCATACTCACGCCACATGTTAATATTATCTGCATGAGGGGTAAAGCACGCTGTATAGCAGCGGGCATCCTGAAAATAATTTATTAACTTGGATGTTAGTTGCAAAAGTACTTTTGAATTCTCGTTAGAGTAGTCCCGCTCGCTTATCTGCGTAGTTATTTTATTGATTGTCTGCAGGCCCATATGTATATCTCTTGGGTCGTTCGATGACTGTAAATCGGACAGCCAAAGCTCACGAGAATGCAAGATTCCACTCAAGCCGTTTTCTGAAGTATAGTGGTAAATAGTTCTAGTCGGAATATGCTCAAGGTAAGCCATTCGAAATTATGAATCTCTTGGAGCAAAAAACTCCACCCGCCGGTGGGCAGGTGGAGTTATAGCAATCAATCTTAGAATGACAGACAAAATCCCCCCCTCAGCTACACCCTGACGTCGCCCCGCACGTATCGCACTTCTCGCACGTCCCGTTCCGGACCATCGTGAAGTTCTGGCACTCCGAGCAGGAATTGCCCGTGTAGCCCTGCATCAGCGATTTGAGCCTGCGGTCGTTGGCGAGCGCCTTGGCGTCGGCGGCTTCGCGGGCTGCCGTGTCGGTGAAGAGTGCGTCGAGGCGGTCGAGGTCCCTGGAGGTGGAGTCGTCGGCGAACTCGCGGACTTCCTCGTAGTCGCGCTTGTAGGCGACGACTTCGCTGGTGCGCTCGACGGTGAGCGTCGCCTGGGCGGAGGACAGCGCCAGCACGTTGGAGCCGGAGAAGGCCATCGGCGCGGAGGATTTGCCGCCGGCGGGCGCGAAGCCGCCGCCGGAGCTTGAGCCCTGGCCGCCGACCCGTGCGTTGCCGTCACCGCCGCCGCCGCCCGCGCCGCCGGCAAAGCCCTTCGGATCGTTGGCGCCCTTGCCGGCGACGATCTTCAGCGAGGTGCCGCGGGTGAGCCCCTTGGAGACGGCGTCGGTCTTGCCTTCCGAAATGCCGCGCCCGAGGGTCGTGTTGGAGAAGTCGGACTGGTCGACATGGGCGAGGTCGTGGCGGCCGAGATAGGAGACGGCGAGCTCGCGGAAGATGTAGTCGAGGATCGACGAGGCGCTCTTGATCGCGTCGTTGCCCTGGACGGGGCCGGCCGGCTCGAACTTGGTGAAGGTGAAGGCGTGCACATATTCCTCGAGCGGCACGCCGTACTGCAGGCCGAGCGAGATGGCGATGGCGAAGTTGTTGAGCAGGCCGCGGAGCGTCGCGCCCTCCTTGTTCATGTCGATGAAGATCTCGCCGAGGCGGCCGTCATCATATTCGCCGGTGCGCAGGAAGATGGTGTTGCCGCCGATCTTGGCCTTCTGGGTGTAGCCCTTGCGGCGGGTCGGCAGCTTTTCCTGCTCGCGGCTGACGCGCTCGACGATGCGCTCGATGATGCGCTCGGTCATCATCACGGCCTTCTGCGCGGCGGGCGCCGCGGCCAGCGCCTCGAGCAGTTCGTCCTCCTCGTCGTCCTCGTCGGCGATCAGCGAAGAGTTCAGCGGCTGCGACAGCTTCGAGCCGTCGCGGTAGAGCGCGTTCGCCTTCAGCGCCAGCTTCCAGGACAGCATGTAGGCGTTCTTGCAGTCCTCGACGGTGGCGTCGTTGGCCATGTTGATGGTTTTCGAAATGGCGCCCGAGATGAAGGGCTGGGCGGCGGCCATCATCTGGATGTGGCTGTCGACCGAGAGATAGCGCTTGCCGATCTTGCCGCACGGATTGGCGCAGTCAAAGACGGGCAGGTGCTCGTCCTTGAGGTGCGGCGCGCCTTCCAGCGTCATCGCCCCGCAGACATGGATGTTGGCGGCCTCGATGTCCTTCCTGGAGAAGCCGAGCGCCGGCAGCATCTCGAACGAAAAGTCGTTGAGCTGCTCCTCGGTGAAGCCAAAAGTCTCCTTCACCCAGTCGACGCCGAGCGTCCACTGGTTGAAGACGAACTTGATGTCGAAGGCCTGGCCGGTGGCGGCGTTGAGCGCCGCGATCTTCTCGTCGGTAAAGCCCTTGGCGCGCAGCGTCGCGGCGTTGATGCCGGGCGACTGGTTGAGATTGCCGTGGCCGACCGCGTAGGCCTCGATCTCGGCGATCTGGGCTTCCGAGTAGCCGAGGGTGCGCAGCGCCTCCGGCACGGCGCGGTTGATGATCTTGAAGTAGCCGCCGCCGGCGAGCTTCTTGAACTTGACCAGCGCGAAGTCGGGCTCGATGCCTGTGGTGTCGCAGTCCATGACCAGGCCGATCGTGCCGGTGGGGGCGATGACGGTCGCCTGGGCGTTGCGGTAGCCGTGCTCCTCGCCGAGCTCGATGGCGCGGTCCCAGGCCTTGCGGGCATGCGTCACCAGGGCCGCCTGCCTGACG
>JAUYMV010000543.1 GCA_030698645.1 Mesorhizobium sp. | reverse complement strand
CGCCGGTGCCGGCATTGCCGAAATCGAGAGGCGCCGCCGGCTCGAGCAGGCAGCCATTGCCGACACCCTGGATGATCCATTCGTCGCCGGTCTTGATGATTTTCGCGCCGAACGCCTTCATCGCCTCGCCGGTGCGCAGCACGTCCTCGCCCTCGAGCAGGCCGCTGATGCGGGTTTCGCCCGAGGCCAGCCCGCCGAACATGAAGGAGCGGTGCGAGATCGACTTGTCGCCCGGCATGCGGACATGGCCCTTGAGCGGCGGCGACGCGCGCGACACAGCCGGGCGCGGGGCTGAATGATGGGTCATCGGCAGGTCCTTCGATGCGGATGCGGCCGGGTAACGTCTGCTTGGCCCGGCGGTGCGTCTCCTAACACGGCTCGCTGTGCGGGTCACCCCGCCGCGGAGGCTGGAAATCCGCCATCGCCGCCAGGCGCGACCGGCGGCGGATGCGGGCGTCGATAGGCTTTGACAGAGCCGCCACTTGTGGATATGGGGACCGAACTCAAAAGACAACGCGGTCCCGGCGGGCCTTGCCCCGCGCGATCAGGGCGCCGGAAAACCGGTCCCCGCTTTCACGAGGCAGTAAAGTGGCGAAACAAGAACTTGGCACCAAGCGCATCGACCCGGACACGGGGCGCAAATTCTACGATCTGAACAAGGATCCGATCGTCTCCCCCTACACGAACAAGAGCTATCCGCGCTCCTACTTCGAATCGGCCAGCGCGAGCGCGGTCGAGGAGGAAGAGGAAGAGGTCGTCGAGAAGGAAATCGACGCCGAGGACGACGCTCCCGAAATCGTGACGCTCGAGGAGGCCGACGACGAGGGCAAGGTCAAGGGCGGCAAGGACGACCTGCCCGACCTCGACGATGACGACGAAGTCGAGATCGACGACGACGAGGACGACACCTTCCTGCCCGACGAGGAAGAGGAAGACGACGACGTCGCCGACATCATCGGCGTCGGCGGCGAGGACGACGACGAAATCTGAAACCCGCCGCCGCGCGGTCCCGGACCGGCGCGGCGACCGGAACGATTTGCGGCCTTGATATTGTCCGCGGGCGGGGCTAGAAGCCGCCAACATCTACGGTCCGGATCGCAAGAACCGGGCCGACCTCTTCGCCGGAAACGGCGCCGGCCGCAGGGTCGGAGTGTGGGGCCATAGCTCAGTTGGGAGAGCGCTTGAATGGCATTCAAGAGGTCGTCGGTTCGATTCCGATTGGCTCCACCATTATTTCTCGTTGGCTCAGATAGTGCCGACTTTTCAGTAGCTTAGGCGCGATACGGGCCTTAGCCCCAGACCAATTCAGACCAACCTTTCAGACCAACTTCCGTTTGAACCGGAGTGCGGCAGCCTCGGCCATTGCATCGACCTCTTCATTCCTAGCGTCCCCCGCATGGCCCTTGACCCACTCCGGGGTAATCGTGAGGCCGTGTGCCAGAACGTCTAGCGCTCGCCACTCTGCCTCATTCTTCACCGCCGTCTTGCTGCTCGTGCGCCAGCCGTTCACCTTCCATTTGGCAAGGTTGGTCCTCATGCCGTCGATCACGTATTTGCTATCGCTAAATATGGTGATCGGGTCGGCCTCGTCACGCTTGAGAAACGCAAGCGCGGCAATCACGCCGCCAAGTTCCATGCGGTTGTTCGTGGTATCAGGGTCGCCGCCGCTTAGGCGCTTCACCTTGATTTCAGTGTCGCCGTCCATCCTTCGAAGGACCGCCGCGTATCCGCCGGGGCCAGGATTGCCTATGCAAGCCCCATCGGCGTGGATGAGTATATGGCGGCCCGAAAGCCGCTCGGTTGAGTTAGTCATGTCGTGTTTCCTGAAAGGTTGAGGGGGCCTGTATGTGACCTCTGAGGCGGTCACTCGCGCTAGGCGAGAGGCCCCGAACGTGCAGATTGCATACCTAAGCATTGCATGGTGTGGGGTTAGAACTCGGTGTCCTCGTCGTCATCCCCGTCCATGGGGCAGTCGGCGTTGTCCTCCGACACATGGCCCCAATAGTCCGACATGGAGCGCGTAGTTTCTTCGCCGCTGACCCTGTGAAGGGCCTCCGCAAAGAGGGAGGAGTGTTTGCCGATCTCCTTGCCAAAGGTCTTTAGGAGGCGGGTGCGGAACCCGTCGATCATCGCTTCCTCCATGTCTTCGGTGAAGTCCGGACGTCCACCGTCGTCGTCCATGTCCGACCGCACCTCCCAGAGGGAGCCCGGCGGCTTCACCCGATACCGGGCAAGATAGGCTCTGAGCAGTTCGCGAAGGGTCGCAACGCTCCGCTCGCTAACTCCCGACATCGCAGCAGTTGCGGCCTTCGTGTGCCCGCCGATCACGACAAGCCGCCATGCCCCCTCCATCCTCTCCCCGCTACCCATTTGCAGCTTGGCCTTCTGGTTCCGGCTGATGGCCTCGCCAACGGCCCCCTCTAAGGTGCCCCGGAACCATTCAACCGGCACCGGCCCGGTGACCTTAGCGTCTCGATACGCGGCAAGGCGGTGATGGCCGTCGATGCAGTAAGCATCCTCAGCAATCCCGAAAACCAACACGGGGTCCAACGTTCGGGCCTCGGCCGGCTTAGCCCGCAGCGCCCTTAGCAACGTCAGCACGTGGCCGGGGTCGGTGGCTCCGCCCTCGGTGTCGCCCTCCCGCATCTGGAACAGCACCGGGGCTGTCTTGATGCTCGTTAGAGGCAGCCAGAGGGGCCTGTCAGCCGCCTCCAGGCCCGCAAGCTGCCCACGGACCCGAAGCCGTTCGAAGGCGTCTAGCGCCCTCTCCCCGCTCATGCGGCGACCCAGATGAGGGCGTCCTGCCGGTCCCTAGCCAATCCGATGTCATCGCGCTTCGCGGCACCTCTCTCGCTGTGAATTGACCGCCGCCGAAGGTCCGTCCGGTCGCTTCCGCGGTAGCAGACGATCTCGCCCTTACCCAATCCGAGTATCGCACGGGCGACGGTGATCTGACCTCCGGACACGCCTCTGCATGCCGCTCGAACATAGAGGTTTCCGTTCCCGTTGTTCACGAGGAAAAAAACGCCAGTCAGGCCGGCGGCGTGAAGCCGATCAAAGTCTTCTGCATCCATCGTGGCCCAATGCCGTCCGGCCTCGTCCAGCGGAACCTTCACGACGTCCCTACGGTGTTCGTCCGTTGTCCTGATGGGTTCCCGACGGTGTTTAGCGGGGCGGCCAGCGGGATGCGCTAAGATATCGTTGTCGTTCATGTTCATGTGATTTCCAATTGAAGGTTGTGCAACGCAAAAATCGCCGGAGGGGTTTCCCTTCCAGCGTGGCGGCGATGATGGTGTGTTGACGGCTTGTGTCGCTACATGGCGAGAAACAGATTGGGTCGCGTATGTGGCATCCCCAAGTTAAGAGGTAATCGATTTCAGGGTCGCATAGGGGTGTGTGCGCACCAAGGTTGAGGGGCTATCGGCCTTCCGAAG
>JAUYMV010000231.1 GCA_030698645.1 Mesorhizobium sp. | reverse complement strand
GGCGGCCTCGTAACCCGGACCGCGCGTCTTCAGCCAGCTCAGCAGATCGCGCACCGTGCGCACCTCGTCGGGCAGGTCGAGCGTCTCGTCGCTCTTCCCGATCCGTTCGCGCACCCAGGCGAAATAGATGAGCTTCATCGTTTCACTCGTCGACGATATGTTTCAGCCCGGCACGGAAATAATCATAGCCCGTATAGAGCGTCACGATGGCCGAGACCCACAGCAGCACGATGCCGATCTCGGTGGTGTAGGGCAGCACCTTGTCGCCCGCGGGGCCGGCCAGCAGGAAGCCGATCGCCACCATCTGGATCGTCGTCTTCCATTTCGCCAGGCGCGTCACCGGCAGGCTGACCTTCAGATCGGCCAGATATTCGCGCAGTCCCGCGATGAGCACTTCGCGGCACAGGATAATGATTGCCGCCCAAAGCGACCAGCCATGGATGGTTTCGACCGGGTCGGCGGCCAGCAGCATCAGGCAGGTGACCACCAGGAGCTTGTCGGCGATCGGGTCCAGCATGCGCCCGATGTTCGACGTCTGCTTCCAGATGCGCGCCAGGTAGCCGTCGAGATAGTCGGTGATGCTCGCCGCCGCGAACAGGCCGAGCGCGCTCCAGCGCGCGAAGTCGCTGGATTCGAGCCGGCCTTCGAGGAAGAAGCAGAGGACGATCAGGGGCACGGCCAGGATGCGGCCGTAGGTCAGCAGATTCGGAATGTTGTATGTGCGTGTCGCCATGGTCTCGTTCTTTGCCGCCCCCCCTTCACTCTGAACAGATGCGCACGGCGCTGGTCAACAGCAAGCCGCCGATTGCCGTGCAAATCGACCAATCGCTTGGACCAGCAGAACGGCGCCCGCCTGCGTCCAGCCTCACCCGTTGTCGTGAAAATGGTCGTAGATCTGCTTGGCGAGCGATTCCGAGACGCCTTCGACGGCGCGCAGGTCGGACAAGGCCGCGCGGCTGACCGCCTTGGCGGTGCCGAAATGGTGCAGCAGCGCGCGCTTGCGCGCCGGACCGATGCCGCCGATCTCGTCGAGCGGGTTCTTGACCAGCTCCTTCTTGCGTCGGGCGCGGTGCGTGCCGATGGCGAAGCGGTGCGCCTCGTCGCGCAGCCGCTGGATGAAATACAGTATCGGGTCGCGCGGCGGCAGCGTGAACGCCTCCCTTCCGGACACGAAGAAGCGCTCGCGGCCCGCGTCCCTGTCGACGCCCTTGGCCACGCCGATCGCCGTGACCTTGCCGCCCAGTCCGAGTTCTTCGAGGATCGCGCGCACCGCCGACATCTGGCCCTGTCCGCCGTCGATCAGGATGAGATCCGGCCAGGCCGGCATGGCCTCGTCGCTTTCGACGCCAGTCTCGGCCTCGACCGGCGTTTCTCCCGGCATACCCTGTTCACGCAGCAGGCGCGAAAAGCGCCGTTCCATCACCTCCCGCATCATACCGAGATCGTCGCCCGGCGTGATCGTTTCCGAGCGTATATTGAACTTCCTGTACTGGTTCTTGGTGAATCCTTCCGGGCCGACGACGATCATCGCGCCGACCGCGCTGGCGCCCATGATGTGCGAATTGTCGTAGACCTCGATGCGGCGCGGGGCGGCCGGCAGTCCGAAGGTCTGCGCCAGCCCGTCGAGCAGGATCGCCTGCGTCGAGGTTTCGGCGAGCCTTCTGCCGAGCGCCTCGCGCGCATTCTGCAGCGCATGCGCCACCAGATCCTTCTTCTCGCCGCGCGCCGGCACGCTGACCGTCACCTTGTGGCCCGCGCGGGTGGACAGCGCCTGCGCCAGCAGTTCCTGCTCTTCGACGGCATGCGACAGGAGCACGAGCCGCGGGCACGGCTTGTCGTCGTAGAACTGGGCGAGGAATGCGCCGAGCACCTCGGCCGACTCGATCGACGAATCGGCCTTCGGGAAGTAGGCCCGGTTGCCCCAGTTCTGCCCGGTGCGGAAGAAGAACACCTCGACGCAGCTTTGCCCGCCGTCCTGGTGGATGGCGAAGACATCGGCTTCGTCGACGCTCTGCGGATTGATGCCCTGGTGGCTCTGGACGTGGGATAGCGCGCTCAGGCGATCACGATAGACGGCGGCGTGTTCGTAGTCCATCGCCTCGGCCGCGCGCTGCATCGCCTGCGAGATTTCGGTCTTCACCTTCTGGCTGCGGCCGGACAGGAAATCCTTCGCCTCGCTGACCAGATCCAGATAGTCCGGCGCCGAGATCTCCCCCGTGCAGGGCGCCGAGCAGCGCTTGATCTGATAGAGCAGGCAGGGGCGCGTCCGGCTTTCGAACACCGAATCCGTGCAGCTTCTCAGGAGGAAGGCCCGCTGCAGCGCGTTGATGGTGCGCCCGACCGCGCCGGCCGACGCGAACGGCCCGAAATAGTCGCCCTTGCGCGACCGCGCGCCGCGATGCTTGAAGATGCCCGGCGCCGGATGATCGCCCGTCAGCAGGATATAGGGGAATGACTTGTCGTCCCGCATCAGAACATTGAAACGCGGCCGCAAGCGCTTGATGAGATTCGCTTCGAGCAGAAGCGCCTCGATCTCGGTGCGGGTGACGACGAACTCCATCGACGCCGTCTCGCGCACCATGTGTGCGATCCGGTTGGTGTGTCCGCGGCCGAGCGCGTAGCTCGTCACGCGCTTCTTCAGACTGCGCGCCTTGCCGACGTAGAGAACGTCGCCGGCCGCGTTCATCATGCGGTAGACGCCGGGCGAGTTTGGCAACCGCTTGACCAGCGCCTGGATCAGTTCGGCGCCGGACAGGCCCTGGGTTTCGCTGTTCCACCCGTCCCATTGGGCGTCCAGTTCCGGCCCGGCCTGCTCCTCGGACGTCTCGATGTCGTCGTCGTCCGCCTCGTCGCCCGGCATGATGCCGGCGACGTCAGGTTCGGCTTCGGCTGGCGGGTTCTTGATTGAAGGACTCATTCGCGCATGCCTGTCACATCCGGCGTTTGCCACGCAAGATGCTGTCCGCCATCGATGGCGATCATCTGACCGGTTACTGACATTGTTTCGTAGAGGTATCGGATGGTCGCGCCGAATTCCGACAGGTCAGGCCCGGCCTTCAGGATCAGTCCGGCCAACTGCCGCTCGAAATCGGCTTTCGATTGCCGCGCATTGGCAAGCGTCGGGCCGGGTCCGATCGCGTTGACCCGGATGCGCGGGGCGAGCGCCTGCGCCATCGTGCGGGTGGCGTCCCACAGCGCCGATTTCGACAGCCCATAGCTGAAGAAGCGCGGCGTGGGACGCAGCACCCTCTGGTCGATCACATTGACCACGAGACCGCGATGCGTTTCCGGTAGCGCTTCCGCGAAGCGGCGCGCCAGCAGCACCGGCGCCTTGACGTGCAGGTCGAAATGCCGGTCCCAGACCTCCCAAGTGAAATCCGTGACATCGTCGTCCTCGAATACCGAAGCGCAGTTGACGAGCAGGTCGATCGGCCCGACCAGCGCCGCGGCGCGCCCGAGCAATGCGCCCGTCGCATCCATGTCGGTGAGGTCCGCCTCGACGACGGCCGCCCGGCCGCCATCGGCATTGATCCGGGCGGCCAGCGCCTCGCCCGTTTCGCGTGACCGGTTGCAGTGGATCGCGACGGCAAAACCGTGCGCGGCGAGGTCGGCTGCGATCGCGCCGCCGATCCGGCGTGCGCCGCCGGTGACCAGGGCCGTTCTCGTCTGTCGCAGCATGATCTCATCCCCACCTTAACTTTCACGCAATATATGGGGCGGAAACGCGGCGGCCAGAGGCTGGCCGGACGGAGTTTTGCGCGCCTGGGCGGCGTCCCCTAACGTCACCTTGCGATCGGCGCCGGCTTCTGCCGGGTTGGTAAAACCTTTTCCTATCAGTGACTTCCGTCCGATTAATCTGCCAGGCTCCGATGAGCCGGCGTCAGTGTGGCCCGGGTGTTGCAATGCCGCAACGCCTTGTTTCGGCCTTGTCGGGGCCAAGCAATGACCCGATTGGCGGTGCGTTCGCGCCGCATTTGCCGACGAAATTCCGCTCAGCCCCGACGCAGCGTTCGTGTCCTCCCAAACGGAACAACGCGGATCGGGATGCGTTCAGGGTATCTGAAGTTTTACGGAGAGAAAAAAATGAAAACTACGATCAAACTCGCGGCCGCCTTCGGCCTCATCGCTTTCGCGTCGATGTCGGCCCGCGCCGCCGACATGATCGATCAGGCGCCCGAGCCGCAGCCTTATGAAGTCGTCCCGTCCGCATCGACGGGCTGGGCCGGCCCCTACGTCGGCGTTTACGGCGGCTACACCTTCGGCGAGACCTCGATTCCCGGCCTCAGCGTCGACCATGACGGCTTTGCGGGCGGCGCATTCGCCGGCTGGAGCGGCCAGACCGGCGCCATCGTGTATGGCATCGAAGGCGACGTCGGCTACAACGGCGCCGATGGCGCGAATGGCGGTCTCGCCACCAGGTCCGGTGTCGAAGGCTCGCTGCGTGCGCGTCTCGGCTACGCGGTCAACGATCGCCTCCTGGTCTACGCGACCGGCGGCGGCGCGGCCGAACAGCTCAAGGCCAACGATGGGCTCGTCACGGACAAGAACGTGATGCTCGGCTACACGGTCGGCGCCGGCGTCGACGCCAAGATCACCGAGCAGGTGTTCGCCCGCGTCGAGTATCGCTACACCGATTTCGGCAACGAGACGTTCAACCTGACGGCTCCGACCAGCATCGACTCCTCGTCGAACAAGATCCACGTCGGTCTCGGCTTGAAGTTCTAGTCCACGGACCATCGAACGAAGAAGGCCGGAGGGGCGACCCTCCGGCCTTTTTCATGCCGTTTTCGGGATCAGCGCCGCCAGCTCCGGAAACCGCTCATCGAAGCGCTTCGCCCAGCGGACGAGCTTCGCGTGGCCGCGCTCCCATTTGCCGTTGAAGCGCAGATCCAGATAGCCGAGCGTCGCCCTCAGCGCGATGTGCCCGGCATGGATGTTCTTCGGCAATTTCGGCGGATGGGCGTTCAGGTGATCGAGCGTGCGCTCCGCCTTCGCCCACTGCCGGTCGAGCCAAGGCTGGTGGATCGCCCCCTCCGGACGGCGCCGTTCCATGACATGAGCCAGCAGGCAGTCGCACAATCCGTCGGCCTGGGCTTCGAGCCGTTCCGCATCCGTCCGTTTCGCCGCGTTACGCGGAAACAGCGCATTGCCGGAGACGCGGTTCAGATACTGCGTGATCGCCCGGCTGTCGTAGACCGCTTCGCCCTCGTCGGGCACGAACACCGGTATCTTGCCGAGCGGATTGTTGCCGGTCAGCAGCGCCGGGTCCGCGCTGGCATCGACGACCACCGTCTCGTAGGCGATTCCGGCGTAAGTCGCCGCCATCCTGACCTTCGAGGCGTAGGGCGAAGCGGGCGCGCTCAATATTCTCGGCATCTGGCTGCGGTCTCCCGGACGGCTGATTTCCGACTACGCTATTTTCCCCAGCCGGATTCGGCAACGGGCCACCGCATCGCATCGCCCGCGCCAGTCAGCCGCCGCGCACCGGGGGCATGACGGCGCGCGACGCGCGGCATTGGTCGCGGTCCACCTCGGGACAGCTGCGGAATTCGAGGCTCCTGGTCATGCAGATGCGCACTTCGCGCAGATACCGCCGGTCGCAGGTGACGGCGATTCCGGCAGGCGTCATGCCGGGATTGGCGGCGAGGAACGCTGTTTCGACGGCCGCCGGATCGACGGTCAGGTGAGTCTTAAGCGTCTGGTAGTCGCCCGGGATGGCGATGCGGGTCCGCGCCGCGCGCACCACGTCGAAATAGTCGGCCTGGGAGAGGCCGGCGCAGGAGCCGTGCTTGCGCCACTGGTAGCGGATGAGACCCGAGGACGGCATGATGTCGTAGAGTTCGGCCATCCGCTCGCGCGGGACGTCGCCCGAGCCGTCCGTCGCACAATCCTGCGGATAGCCGCGCTCGAATTGCGGCCAGAGACCGTGCACCACGAAGGCATAGCGCCTCTGCCCGTCGCACTGGTGCCGGTTGGCGTCGCCGCCCTCCGCCGCGCAATAGGACGGCGACCAGGACAGGGACAGCACGTAGAAATCGAAGCCCTTGCCTTGTCTGGCCGGGGAATCGGCGGAGACGTGCGCCTCCTTCGGCGCTTCGGCGAAGGGATTGCAGGCGGCGAGGTAGAGCAGGGGCGCAAGCGCAAGCGTGGCCCGCCTCAGTCGCATTCCGGTGCCACGGATTAGCGCAGCACCCGGCAGCGGCCGTTATAGACATACCAGCGGTCGAAGCCGGAGACGCAGAATTCGACGTTGTCGCCGATCGAAGCGAACCCCATGCCTTCCTCGACCAGATACCAGACCGCCCGCTCTTTGCCGTCCGACAATGTCGCTGTCGCGCCGCAATAGCGCCGACCGATCGGCCATTTCTCGGACGCCGGATTGTAGCGGTTCTCGAAGATGTCGCGGAAGTCGACGATATCGACCTGCGGCAGGTTCGGCACGTGCGTGACCTGATGGCGGAAGCGGTGAGTGATGCGGCTGAGAACGCGCTGCTCGGCGCAGACGCCGGGATTGGCGTAGTCGCGGATCATGTCGGCGGCCGGAGCCGGCGCGGCCGTTGCGAGCAGGGCCGCGAGCGCAAGGGCTGTACGCACTGTCTTGGCCAGGGTCATGCTCGAATACTCCCGCTCGGAAAATCTCGCGCGGACTCTGTTTCAACCGCTGGCCGCCGTCAACCCGGAACCGACTCGCCGGCGAGCCATTCGAGCGACCAGGAAGCGCCATTGTCCTCCGCCAGGGCATCCCGGAGCGCCGGCAGAAGGATCCGAAGCTCGTCTTCGAGGGCGAATGGCGGATTGACGAGGATCAGCCCGCTGCCGTCGAGACGCGGAAAATGGATCGGGCCGCGAATCGACAGCGTCACGTCGAGAATGCGCGGGATCGCCGCCCGGCGCAGTTCGTCGCGAAAGGCGGCGACGGCGGCGCGATCCTTCAGCGGGTACCAGAAGGCATAGATGCCGCCAGGCCAACGCGCATGCGCGCGCGCCAGCCCGTCGGCGATGCGCGCGAATTCGTCGTCGATCTCGTAGGGCGGATCGACCAGCACCAGGCCGCGCTTTTCCTTCGGCGGGACATGGGCGCCGAGCGCCAGCCAGCCATCGAGTTCGATGACGCGGGACTGGAAGTCTCCGGCAAAGCGGGTCTTCAATGCGAACGCGGCTTCGGGATGAAGTTCGATCGCGGTCAGCCGGTCCCGCGCGCGCAGCAGGTGCCGGACCAGCACGGGCGAGCCTGGGTAGAAACGGACCCCGGGTCCCGGATTGTATGCCTCGACGGCTTCGAGATAGGGTTTCAGCAGGAGGGCGGCGTCCGCCGGCAGGTCGGCGGCAAGCAGGCGGCCGATGCCGGCCAGCCATTCGCCGGTCTTCTGCGCGCGTTCCGACGATAAATCGTAGAGGCCGCTTCCGGCATGCGTGTCGATGACGCGGAAGGGCTTTTCCTTGCGTTTCAGATATTCGACGATCCGCGCCAGGACGGCGTGCTTGACGACATCGGCGAAATTTCCGGCATGATAGGAGTGGTCGTAGTTCATGGGCCGTCGGATCGCGCCGTGGTGCAATGGTTCGAACGATCGCGCTCTACACCGCGCCGGACAAAACCGCTAGGTTCGCCGTCATGAACACCCATGCCAAGCTCCGCATCGGCCATTCGGCCTGTCCGCACGATTGTCCATCCACCTGCGCGCTCGACGTCGAGATTCTCGACGGCAACCGCATCGGCCGCGTGCATGGATCGCGCGACAACAGCTACACCGCCGGCGTGATCTGCGCCAAGGTCGCACGCTATGCGGACCGCATCCACCATCCGGACCGGCTTCTGAAGCCAATGGTGCGGAGCGGCGCCAAGGGCGACGGCCAGTGGCGGGAAGCCTCGTGGGAAGCGGCCCTCGATCTCGTCGCCGAAAGGTTCGACCGTGCCGAGGCGGCGCTCGGCAGCGAGACCGTCTGGCCGAATTTCTATGCCGGAACGATGGGGCTGGTGCAGCGCGACGGCATCAACCGGCTGCGCCACGCCAAGCGCTACTCGAACATCTTCGACAGCTTCTGCACGAACCTCGCCTGGACCGGCTTCACGATGGGAACCGGCCGGCTGCTCGGCCCCGATCCGCGCGAGATGGCGAAGTCCGACTGCGTCGTCATCTGGGGCACCAATGCGGTGGCCACCCAGGTCAACGTGATGACGCACGCGATCCGCGCCCGCAAGGAACGCGGCGCGAAGATCGTCGTCGTCGACGTCTACGACAACGCCACCATGAAGCAGGCTGACCTCGGCCTCATCCTGAAGCCGGGCACCGATGGCGCGCTGGCCTGCGCGGTCATGCACATCCTGTTTCGCGACGACCTCGCCGACCGCGACTATCTGGAGCGCTACACCGACGACCCGTATGGGTTCGAGGACCATCTGGCGACCCGCACGCCGCAATGGGCGTCCGCCATCACCGGCCTGCCGGTTGCCGAGATCGAGGCCTTCGCCCGGCTCGTCGGCACGACGAAGAAGACATTCTTCCGCCTCGGCTACGGCTTTTCGCGCCAGCGCAACGGCGCGGTCAACATGCATGCGGCCTCGTGCATCCCGACCGTCACCGGCGCATGGAAATACGAGGGCGGCGGCGCGTTCCACTCCAATTCGGATATCTTCAAGCTCGACAAGTCGGCGCTCGAGGGGCGCCGCTATGCCGACCCGAAGGTGCGCTGGCTCGACCAGTCGCAGATCGGCCGCGTGCTGACCGGTGACGCCGAGGCGCTGCGCGGCGGGCCGCCGGTCACCGCGATGCTGATCCAGAACACCAATCCGGTGAATGTCGCGCCGGAACAGCGGCTGGTGAAGCAGGGTTTCCTGCGCGACGACCTGTTTGCCTGCGTGCATGAGCAGTTCATGACCGACACGGCGAAGCTCGCCGATGTCGTCCTGCCGGCGACCATGTTTCTCGAGCACGACGACATCTATCGCGGGGGCGGCCACCAGCACGTCATCCTCGGGCCGAAGCTGATCGACCCGCCGGAGGGCCCGCGCAGCAACCATTTCGTCATCGAGGAACTGGCGAAACGGCTTGGCGTGGCCGAGATGCGCGGCTTCGGCATGACCGAGCGCGAGCACATCGACTACATGCTGGAAAAGCGCGGCCTGGGCGATTTCGACACGATGCAGCGCGACCGCTGGGCCGACGTGCAGCCGGATTTCGAGACCTCGCATTTCATCAACGGCTTCGCGCACCGCGACGGAAAATTCCGTTTCAAGCCGGACTGGACCGGCACGATCGCGCCGAACCGGCCGCCGGAGTCGATGGGGCCGCAGGGGCCGCACGCCCTGCTGCCGCTCTATCCGGACCATGTCGACCTGATCGAGACGGCCGATGCCGCGCATCCGTTCCGTCTCGCCACCTCGCCGGCCCGCTCGTTCCTCAACTCGACCTTCACCGAGACCGACGCATCGCGCGGCCGCGAGGTGCGGCCGGAACTCATGCTCCACCCGGAAGACGCCGGCGAACTCGGCATCGCCGGCGGCGATCGCGTCGAGATCGGCAATGCGCGCGGCGAGATCGTGCTGCACGCGAAGCTCTTCGACGGCGTCAGGCGCGGCGTGGTGATCGCCGAGGGTCTGTGGCCGAATTCGGCGCATGAGCGCGGCGAGGGCATCAACGTGCTGACCGGCGCCGACGCCGCCGCGCCCTATGGCGGCGCTGCGTTTCACGACAACAAGGTGTGGGTGAAGGCGGGTCCAATGGCCCGAGAAGCCGCCGCGCCGGCTAAGGCGTGAACCGCGCCAGGCTTTCGAAGTCCGGCTCCGCGGCGGCGGCGACGGGCGCCAGGATGCGGCCGCGCGGCGTGATGTCCTCGACGTCGCTGAACACCGTCGCGTCGCCCTCGAGCCGGGCTCGTCCTTCGGCGACGAGGCCGAGCGCCACCGGATAGAGCGCATGCTCTGCCTCGAGCACGCGCGCGGCGAGTGCGGCCTCGCTGTCGCCGATCAGCACCGGCACCGCCGCCTGGGCGATGATCGGCCCGTCATCCATCTCCGCAGTCACGAAATGCACCGTGCAGCCATGCACGCGCAGGCCGGCGGCAAGCGCGCGCGCATGCGTGTCGAGGCCCTTGAAGGACGGCAGCAGAGCAGGGTGGATGTTGATCAGCCGGCCCTGCCAGGTGGCGACGAACTCCGGCGTCAGGAGCCGCATGTAGCCGGCGAGGCAGACGATCTCGGCGCCGAACGCGGCGAGTTCGCGGTTGATTGCCGCATCGTGCTCGGCCCGCGACAGGCCCTTGGACGCGATCGTGCGGGTCGCCACGCCTTTCGCGGCGGCAAAGCCCAGGCCCATGGCGTCGGCGCGGTTGGCGATCACGCCGACGATCTCGGCCGGATAGCCGGCAGCGCCGGCCGCGTCGATCAGCGCCGCCATGTTGGAGCCGCGGCCAGAAATCAGGATGACGACGCGCTTTTTCGCCATCATAGCGCGATCCTGCCGCGGTAGATGACGCCGGTGTCGCGGCGCGGCACGATGCGTCCGATCGGCGTCACCGTCTCGCCGGCCTCCTGCAGCACGGCCGCGACCTGCGCGGCCTGGCCGGCGGCCACCACCAGAACCATGCCGATGCCGCAGTTGAAGGTGC
>JAUYMV010000535.1 GCA_030698645.1 Mesorhizobium sp. | reverse complement strand
TGTCCCGCAATCCAAGACCCTATATAGTCGCGTCGTCCTCGGCCCGAAAGTCCCCCGGCAGAACGCGCGCATAGGGCAGAACGGACATGTCCGCCGCGCCGGCCTAGAGCAGCGCCCGCGCCACGGCCGAAACCGTGGCGCCAGTCGTGTAGACGTCGTCGACGACGACGATGCGCCGGCCGCTGACGCGGATCTCGGCCGCCGTCGGCACCCGGAACGCGCCGCGCACATTGTCCTCGCGAGCACGCTGGCCGAGCCCGACCTGCTGACGGGTCACCTTGACGCGTTCGACGAGGCCGGCGTCGAAGGCGACGCCGCTGAGCCTGGAGAGCGCGCGCGCGAGTTCGGCCGCCTGGTTGACCCGCCGCGCGAAGAAGCGGCCGCGATGCAGCGGAACGGGCGCGAGCACGTCGGCCTCATCGAGCAGTTCCGCCCCGACGCGCGCCATCCAGCGCGCCATCCACGGCGCGAGATCGGTTCGGTCGCTGTATTTCAGCCCATGCACCATCTGCCGCGCGATGCCGCCGAAGGCGACGGCGGCGCGCGCCCGGTCGAAGGGCGGCGGGTTGGCGATCGCGTCGGCCGACAGCATGCCAGGCCCCATTTCGTGGCCGAACGGCGTGCCGAGCACCTCGCACCACGGCCTTTCGATGAAGCGCAGGCCGCGCCAGCACGCGCCGCACAACGTGCCCGGCTGGCTGACCTGGCGGCGACAGCCGGCGCAGACCGGCGGAAACAGAATCCGGCCGGGAAGCGCCAGTGCTGCGAGGGCAAGGCTCTTGATCTCAGCCATGCGATCCGCCACGTGAAGGACTGGACCCACGATATCACGACGTCCCCGCCTCGCAACGGGGCATTGCGCCCGCATTGGAAGGCATGGACTTGGACCCGATCGTCGACACCGGCCTGCTTCTCATTCGCAAGCTGCGCGCCCAGCGCGTCAATGCGTCGGGCGCCGATTTCCTCATGCTGCGGGCCGCGGAAGACCTGGCCGAACGCCTGTCGACGACGGCGCGCCGCTTTCCGAAGGCGGCCATCATTGCCACGGCGACGAACGCCGCGCGCGACGTGTTGAGGGCAAGCGGCAAGGTCGACGAGATTATCGACATCGCTTTGCATCCGTCGCTGCTCGGGCCCGATGGCGGTATCGTCGCCGCGCCCGAAACGGTGCCCCTGGCGCCGCAATCGATCGATCTGGCGGTGTCGTTGCTCTCGCTGCACGAGACCAACGACCTTCCCGGCATGCTGGTCCAGATCCGCCGGTCGCTGAAGCCGGACGGCCTGTTCCTCGCCGCCCTGGCCGGCGGCGGCACGCTTGCCGAGCTGCGCGAGAGTCTGCTGGCCGCGGAGACGGAAATCGCCGGCGGCGCCAGTCCGCGGGTGCTGCCGTTCGCCGATATCCGCGACGCCGGCGGACTGCTGCAGCGCGCCGGCTTCGCCCTGCCGGTCGCCGATCTCGAGACCGTCACCGTGCGCTACGAATCGATGTTCGGCCTGATGCGCGACCTGCGCGCCATGGGCGCGACCAATGCGCTGCTTTCGCGCTCGCGACGGCCGGTCGGGCGGCGGTATTTCGTGCGGGCGGCCGAGATATACGCCGAACGGTTTTCCGATCCCGACGGCCGCGTAAGGGCGACGTTCGCGATCGCCTGGCTGTCGGGTTGGGCGCCCGACGCGTCGCAGCAAAAGCCGCTCAGGCCGGGATCGGCGACGGTCTCGCTGGCAAGGATCCTGGGCGACGACAGCGGGCGGTGATAGAAGCCGCCAGGCGCGGCGCGGCCGGCGCTGCTAGTTGAACGTGTTGTCGAGCGCGCGCGCCGGATTGATCATCATGTCCTCGAGCGAATTGCCGACCATCTGGATCGAGGCGACAATGGCGAGCGACAGGCAGGCGACGATCAGGCCATACTCGATCGCCGTCGCGCCACGCTCGTCTCGTAAAAATC
Organism: Mesorhizobium sp.; assembly: GCA_030698645.1. GTDB lineage: Bacteria > Pseudomonadota > Alphaproteobacteria > Rhizobiales > Rhizobiaceae > Mesorhizobium_A. The sequence goes on along the minus strand of JAUYMV010000535.1, from coordinate 1,212 downwards.
GCCAGAACATCTTGACCTCGACCTTCATTGTTCGGCTCACGTTAGGGCATAGCCATTAAGAAAGGTTAACGAAGCAGCATTAACCATTGCTGAAGGCCGGGCAGCCGGTCAGTTGCAATCGCCGCTGCGCGCGCCGTTGCTGTGGATGACGCAGATCGAATTGGGCGACGCCTGCAATACGCTGCGCCGTATCGTGTAGCCGCCGCCGCGGCTGGTGGATCCGGTCGTCATGCGATCGAGTCCCGGGCCGGAAGCGGCAATCTGCGGCCGGGTCTGGCTGTCGGCGATCGGCGCGATGATGAGCGCCAGCGCCGCCATCGCCGAACCGAAAAGCAGCGCCACGCGAAGCACACCCATGCTGGCCATCCCGAATACGGCTTCGCTGTCGCCACGCACTGCATGCCATTCCGCTTCGCGGTCCATTGCCATCACTCCCAAGCCACAATGATCGCCCCCGTGCCATGGCGGCGACGGGATCAGCACGATATTTTCACGATTGGCTAAAGGATCGATTAACGCTGTTTCGCAGCCATGGGTGGGCGTTTGCGTGTCTGCCTAGAGCAGGTCGATCAGGAACGGAATCAGCGGTTCGTCGGCTGGCGGCATCTTGTATTTGCGCATGTCGCGCGGGCGCACCCATTTGAGGCGCTGGCCCTCCCGGCCCGTCGGCGTTCCCCAGAAGCGCCGGCAGACGAAGAGCGGCATCAGCAGATGGAAGCTCTCATAGGTATGGCTGGCGAAGGTCAGCGGCGCCAGGCAGGCGATCTTCGTCTCGATGCCGAGTTCTTCCTCGAGTTCGCGCACCACCGTCTGCTCGGGCGTCTCGCCGGTCTCCACCTTGCCGCCGGGAAACTCCCACAAGCCGGCAAGCGCCTTGCCGGGCGGCCGCTCGGTGATCAGCACCCGCCCGTCGGCGTCGACCAGCGCGCAGGCGGCGACGAGCAGCACGGGCTTTGCCGCCTCCTCCATCATGGTGCGTCCGCCGGAACGGGCGGCTGGCGGTAGTGATAGCGATAGATTTCCCGGAAGCCGAGCGACCGGTAGAGCCCGACGGCCGCCGCATTGTCCGCCTCGACCTGGAGCCATGCCACCTTGGCGCCGCGCAACCGCGCCCATTTCAGCGCCGAGAGAACGACGCGCCGTCCGAAACCCCTGCCCCGCGCGGAGGCGGCGCTGGCGACCTCGAAGAGACCCGCCACGTCGCCGTCATGC
>JAUYMV010000533.1 GCA_030698645.1 Mesorhizobium sp. | reverse complement strand
CCTGCGCCGCCTGCAGCAGCCGCACGGTTCCCGGCGCCCCGACCGAGCGTCCGCCGACCACAGCAGTGAAGAAGTCGAGCGGCTTTCCGGCGGCGTCGAGGAAAAGCGCCGGAGTGGCTGCGGCGGGCGCGGTCTCGCGTCCGTCGAAGGTCGTCAGCCTGCCGCTCGCGGCGTCGAACCAGACGAGAAAGGCGCCGCCGCCCAATCCGGACGATTGCGGCTCGACGAGACCGAGCATCGCCTGGACGGCGACCAGCGCGTCCGCCGCGCTGCCGCCAGCGCGCAGGACCTTCAGCCCCGCCTCGGCGGCGATCGGGTTGGCCGCGACCACCATCTGGCGTTCGGCGCGGACCGGCGGACGGACGGCGGCTATGCCGGTCGCGGCCTCCGGCGCGATCGTGTCGGCGGCCTGCTGCGCGGTTGCGGGCGTGTCGGCGAGCAGGATCGCCAGAAGGGATATCGAGACGAGGGACTGCAGTTTCATGGCGCGGCTCCCGGCTGGTTTCGTTCAGGAGCCTAGCGGACCGAAAACCTCCTCGAAAGCGCTTTTCAGCGCGACGTCGAGATCGTCCATGCCGACCGGCAGGCCAAGGTCGACCAGGCTGGTCACGCCATAGCCGGTGATGCCGCAGGGCACGATGCCGGAAAAATGCGTCAGGTCCGGATCGACATTGATGGCGATGCCGTGGAGGCTGACCCATTTGCGCAACCGTATGCCGATCGCGGCGATCTTGTCCTCGGCGGGCAGGCCGGCGACCGGGAGCCGGTCCGGCCGCACGACCCAGACGCCGACGCGGTCCTCGCGCCGCTCGCCGGTGACGTTGAACCGGGCGAGCGCCGAAATGATCCACTGTTCGAGACTGGCGACGAAGGCCCGCACATCCTCGCGGCGGCGCTTCAGGTCGAGCATCAGATAGGCGACCCGCTGGCCCGGCCCGTGATAGGTGTATTCGCCGCCGCGCCCGGCGGCGAAGACGGGAAACCGCGCGGCGTCGACGAGGTCCTCGGGCTTGGCGCTCGTGCCGGACGTGTAGAGCGGCGGGTGCTCGACCAGCCAGACCAGTTCTGGCGCGCCGTCGGCGTGGATCGCCTCGGCGCGCGCCTGCATCCTGCGCAGCGCGTCGGGATAGGCGGTGAGGCCGGGTTCGACGCGCCATTCGACCGCCGGTCCGGCCCGGACGGGCCAAAAGCTTGCGTCGATCGTTTCGCGTCGGTTCAAGGGATCGTGTCCGGTTCCATCCAATATATGGCCCCGGCGGGCGGCGGCGTCCAGACCTCCGGCGGTTCGGGACCCGGGTCGCGCCTATCCGAGGTTGAACCACCACGCGGCGAGGCCGAGGAAGGCGAAGAACCCGATCACGTCGGTCACCATGGTGACGAATACCGACGAGGAAATCGCCGGGTCGGCGCCGATGCGGTCGAGCAGCAGCGGGATCAGGATGCCGCCGAGCGCGGCCGCCATCATGTTGATCACCATCGCCGCGGCGATGATGCCGCCCAGATAGGGGTTGGCGAACCAGAGGGCGGCGACCGACCCGATCAATATGGCGAAGACGATGCCGTTCACCAGGCCGACCATGATCTCGCGCCTTATGACGCGGCCGGCATTGTAGATGTCGATGTCCTTGGTGGCGAGCGCGCGCACGGTGACCGTCATCGTCTGCGTCGCGGCGTTGCCGCCCATCGAGGCCACGACAGGCATCAGCACGGCCAGCGCCACCATGTGCTCGATCGTCGAGCCGAACAGGCCGATGACGCTGGCCGAGAGGAATGCGGTGCCGAGATTGACGACGAGCCACGGCACGCGCGAGCGCGAAATGGCGAACACGGCGTCGGACAACTCCTCGTCGCCGACGCCGCCGAGGCGCATGATGTCTTCCTCGGCCTCCTGCTGGATGACGTCGACCACGTCGTCGATGGTCAGCACGCCGACGAGGCGCTCGTTCTCGTCGACGACGGCGGCCGACAGAAGATCGTATTGCTCGAAGACCTGTGCCGCCTCTTCCTGGTCCATCGTCGCGGGAATGGCATGGCGGTTCTCATGCATGATCTCGTCGATTTTCACCGCGCGCAGGGTGCGCAGCAGCCGGTCGAGATCGAGCGCGCCGAGCAGCTTGAAGGTCGGGTCGATGACGAAGATCTGGCTGAACCGGTCGGGCAGGTTCTTGTCCTCGCGCAGATAGTCGATGGTCTGGCCGACGGTCCAGAACGGCGGCACGGCGACGAATTCCGTCTGCATGCGCCGGCCGGCCGTCTCCTCCGGATAGTCGAGCGCGCGGCGCAGCCGAATGCGCTCGGTGAACGGCAGCTGCGACAGGATTTCTTCCTGGTCGTCCTCGTCGAGATCTTCCAGAATGTAGACGGCGTCGTCGGAATCGAGTTCCTGCACGGCCTGCGCGATCTGCGCGTTGGGCATCGAATCGACGATGTCCTGGCGAATCGAATCGTCGACCTCGGTCAGCGCCGCGAAGTCGAAGTCGGAACCCATCAGCTTGACCAGCGCGCGGCGCTGGTCGGGCAGCAGCGCTTCGAGCAGGTCGCCCAGCTCCGACTGGTGCAGCGGCGAGAGATCCTGCTTCAGCGTCAGGACGTCGCGGTCGGCGATCGTCGCGCCGATATGGGCGAGATAGGACGCGCGGATCGCGCCGTCCTCGCCGTAAATGTCGGCATGCGGGAATTCCGCGGCGTCGCGGGCGGGGGCGCGGTCTTCCGTTCCGTTCAAGAGCGCCTCCGAATGCTGGGTGCCGACGTAATCCATCTAGCGCGCGTAGGACCAAAACGCCAAATGAATTGAGCCGCGCTCGGGTTCAGCGGCTATTTACTGCCTCGGGAAGAATGGTGCGGTCGAGAGGACTCGAACCTCCACGGGTTGCCCCACAGCGACCTCAACGCTGCGCGTCTACCAATTCCGCCACGACCGCACGTGGTAGATCCGGTCGTGACCGGCTCGCGGCATGTAGCAAATAGGACTCAGCGAAACAAGGGCGACGGCCGGCTAATTTCAGGCCTTGCGCGAACGCCGGGGAAGCGCCGGTCCGGGACGCCGTCGGGTGCCTCAATTGACTTTTACGTAAATGCCGTGTGAACTCTTTCCCGAAGTGGATTCCCGATGTTTCGGAATGGCATGGCGCGCGAATACTACACGATTACCGAGCTGACCCGGGAGTTCGACATCTCGACGCGCACGCTGCGCTTCTACGAGGACGAGGGCCTGATCCAGCCCCTGCGGCGCGGCCGCACGCGCCTGTTCCGCCCGACCGACCGGCATCTCGTCAAGCAGATCATGCGCGGCAAGCGGCTCGGTTTCGCGATCGCCGAAATCCGCGAGATCATCCAGATGTACAAGGAGCCGCCGGGCGAGGCCGGTCAACTCAAGCTGCTGATCAAGCGCATTGACGAAAAACGCGGCGATCTCCGGCAGAAGCGCCGCGACCTCGAAGAGACGCTGGCCGAACTGGACCAGGCCGAAGAGGCCTGCGTCGAGCGCCTGGCGGAACTCGGCGTGAATACCTGAACGGACGGGGCATCGGCGCCGACACGGCCCCGGACGCCAGCGCGAGTCAGATCCAGCGCCTGACCTTCTTGCGGTAGTCGCGGTAGCGCTTGCCGAAGCGCAGTTCGAGATGGCGCTCCTCGCGCTCGATGGCGAGTTTCTGCGTCGCCATGGCTGCCAGGATCGCGAAGAGCAGGAACCAGAGAATGCCGGACGCCAGCCCGACTCCGATCATCAGCATCGTGTTGCCGAGATAGATCGGATTGCGCGTGAATGCGTAGGGACCCTCGCTCACCAGATGATCCGCGCCGCGGTGGGGCATCACGGTCGTCCTGTGGCGGGCAAGTGTCCGCATCGCGTAGAG
>JAUYMV010000531.1 GCA_030698645.1 Mesorhizobium sp. | reverse complement strand
GACGCTGGCATTAAAGCCCAACCATGACACGAGTCATCGGCTCCAGCGCGGCTATTCTCAGTATGCTGGCCCCTTGGTCCGCGGCGGACGTTCGGAAGGGTGTCCTGTTGGTACAGGCACTGATGACCCCATTCCATATCTTTCAGGAACGTCCTCGCCGCAGCAATCCATTATGAGGATTGCCTCATAGAAGGGCTCGCCCTGATTCTCGGTTGGATCGGTAACGGGATACTTGATCGTTACCGCATAGAAGCGTCGAAGAAAGATGGCATTGAGGATTGAAGTCTCAATCAGCCTTGACCCGCCAACCGAACAACATCGGGGATATTCCGCGAGGTAGGCCGATACATCACCGATCGCTGGTGTGTTCAACCATCCGCCCTGCATTTCATGCTGAAATGCTGCTTCAATCAGGTCACGGTTCGAGTTCCAGCCGAATTGGGTGAAGCAGAACCCGCTCAGCTTGAGCAGGAATGCGACAAGCCAAGCGGCAAGGAGGAACTTGAGCATTGGCGACCATGATAAGATGGTGTGTCCTAATTTTGAATGTTGCTGTTTTGCTGCTTGGACGAATAACGACCGAGCCTGGGTGGACCGGCCAACTCAATCAGCAACTCGTTGGGCGACAGGCTCTGACGCCTCGCCGGGTGACGTCGATCAGAACCCTGAAGGCAGTTTGCGGCTAAGCGAATATCGCGCAGATCGGTGCCCTGGAATGGAGAACACTAGCAGATTATGCTCGCGTAGGCGGCTGCAAGTGGCTGGGGCGCCAGGATTCGAACCTGGGAATGGCGATACCAAAAACCGCTGCCTTACCACTTGGCGACGCCCCAGCATGGCGCGCGTCCGGCGCCGGGGCTGGCTTATAGAGAAGCCCGCCGCGCTCTGCAATCGGCATGGCTGGACCGGAGGCGATTGTCCACCCCGGCGAGCCGGCCGAATAGGCAAAAGGCGCCCCTCGCGGGACGCCTCTTGTGTCGTGGCCGGACGGCCTGTGCTGTGGCCGGACGAGGTCCGCTGGCGAAGGTCGGGAGTTTCGCGGGCGAACCCCGGAGACGCCGATCCCCTACTGCCCTACTGCCCTACTGCCCCCGTCCGTCATCCGCGCTTGGCAAACAGCGACCACACCGCCGGCACGATGGCCGAGGCGAGCGCCAGCTTGACGATATCCGTCACGATGAACGGGCCGATGCCGGCGACCACCGCCTTGTCGACGCCGAAGAGGACGGCGAGCCATGCGGCGCCGAGCGCTAGGATGGCGACTTCGCCGACCGCCATGGCGGCGAAGAGCTTGAACGGGCTGCGGTCGTAGCCGCGGTCGGCGGCATGGCCGACGATCGCCGCTGCGATCACGAAGCCGGCGAGATAGCCGCCGGTCGGGCCGGCCATGTAGGCAAGGCCCGCGCCGGTGGCG
>JAUYMV010000525.1 GCA_030698645.1 Mesorhizobium sp. | reverse complement strand
GCTGGCAAGGCCCGGCGCGGCCAGGCGGACGCGGGCGCTGCTGCTCGCCGCCGCGCCGCTCCTGCTCGCCGTCGCGGTCGCCGTGGAATTCCTCGCCGTGCCGCCCGAAGCCTGGGCCGCGCGCTGGATCGGCACCAACATCGCCGTCTGCCTGACCTATATCCCGCTGATCGGCATCGGCCCGCTGGCCCTCTTCCTGGCCGCGCTCCGGCACGGCGCGCCGACGCGGCCGGCGCTCGCCGGCATGGTCGCCGGCCTGCTCGCGGGGGGCATCGCGGCGACCTTCTACGCCGCCCACTGCACCGACGATTCGCCGTTCTTCGTGGCGACCTGGTACACTATTGCCGTTGCCGGACTGGCGATCATCGGCGCTCTCGGCGGGCGCGCCGTGCTGCGCTGGTAGAACCGCAGGCGTGATCTCCCCCCTGTGGGGAAGATCATACGCTCCGCCTAACGCCGTCGCGTCAGTCCTTGGCGCGCTCGACGTAGGCGCCGTCGGCGGTCATCACCACGATGCGCGTGCCGACGCCGATATGCGGGGGAACGGCGGAGCGGACGCCGTTGGTCAGCACCGCCGGCTTGTAGGACGACGACGCGGTCTGGCCCTTCATGGCGGGCTCGGTCTCCAGCACTTCCAGCGTCACGCGCTGCGGCAGCTCGATCGCCACGGCCACGCCGTCATGCACCGACAGCGTCACCACCATGTTCTCCTGCAGATAAGGCGCCTGGTCGCCGACGATGTCGGGCGCTACCGCGACCTGGTCGTAGTTTTCCATGTTCATGAAATGGAAACCCTCGCCGTCCTGGTAGAGGAAGGTGTGCGGCCGGTCCTCGACATGGGCGCGCTCGACGGTCTCGGTCGTGCGGTAGCGCTCCGACACCTTCACGCCGTCGGATATGCGGCGCATGTCGAGCTGGGTCACCGGCGTGCCCTTGCCGGGATGGATGTTTTCGACGAAGAGGATCGAATAGAGCTTGCCGTCGCGATCGACGACATTGCCCTTGCGCAGCGAACTGGCGATCACCTTGACCATGACCTCGTCTCCTCATTCCGAATTCTTCGCGCCGCCGCGGCGCGGGCCTGCCCGCCGTCTAGCCCATTTGGCGGGGGTTTGCCAACCGGGGATGGCGCGTGGCGGAGAGGGGGAAAAGATGCATCGTCACTTTGCGAGCCCTGGCTGGAATGCGTCGAGGCTCTCATACCCCCACCCCTTACCCCTCCCCTCAAGGGGGAGGGGGGCGCCGACCTCTGTGCTCAATCTTCCACCTCTGGCGACAAGCGCCGACGTCGCCGTCTCCCTCCCCCTCGAGGGGAGGGGTAGGGGTGCGGGTAGGCGCCCTGGCAGAACGCGGCTAGACGCGAACGCCGGACGGCCCACCCCATGACCGCCGCCTCGCCCTGGTGGACGCCCGGCGTCCACGCCGACCGCCGCCCCCGCCTGCTGGCTCGCAATGCGATCGCCGCCGACATCCGCGCCTGGCTCGCCGAGCGCGATTTCGTCGAGGTCGACACCGCGCTGCTGCAAATCTCGCCCGGCAACGAGGCGCATCTCTCGGCCTTCGCGACCGAGGCAATCTCGACCGATGGCCAACGCCGGCCGCTCTATCTCCACACCTCGCCGGAATTCGCCTGCAAGAAGCTGCTGGCGGCGGGCGAGGAAAAGATCTTCTCGTTCGGAAAGGTCTTCCGCAACCGCGAGCGCGGCGCGCTGCATTCGCCGGAATTCACCATGCTGGAATGGTATCGCGCCATAGAGGCCTATGACGTGCTGATGGACGACTGCGCCGCTTTGCTCCAGCTTGCCGCGACGCGGACGGGCGTCACGCGATTTTCCTTCCGGGGCAAGGCGGCGGATCCATTCGCCGCGCCCGAGCGCGTCACGGTGGCGGACGCCTTCTCCCGCCATGCCGGCATCGACCTGATGGCGTCGATCCATGAAGACGGCGCGACCGACCGCGCGGCGCTGGCAGCAGCCGTTTCCGCGGCCGGCATCCGCTTCGCCGAGGACGACAACTGGGCCGACCTGTTCTCGCGCGTCATGGTCGAGAAGATCGAGCCCAATCTCGGGCTGGGGGCGGCCACCGTGCTCTGCGAATACCCGACCGCCGAGGCAGCACTTGCCCGCCCCACCGCGCGCGACCCGCGCGTCGCCGAGCGCTTCGAGCTCTATTGCTGCGGCGTGGAGCTTGCCAACGGCTTCGGCGAACTGACCGACGCCGCCGAACAGCGCCGCCGCTTCGAGGCCGAGATGGACGAGAAGCAACGCGTCTATGGCGAGCGCTATCCGCTCGACGAGGATTTCCTGGCAGCACTCAGCCTCATGCCCGAGGCGTCGGGCGTCGCGCTCGGCTTCGACCGGCTGGTGATGCTCGCGACCGGGGCCAGGCATATCGACGAGGTGATCTGGACGCCGGTGGCGGGGTAGGCGCCGCACCCTCGCATCCGCGCGATCCCGCCCTTTGCCTTTCGACGCTTCCCTGCTAAAGCGCGACGCATGACATTCCCGCTCGACCACATCCGCAATTTTTCCATCGTCGCCCATATCGACCACGGCAAGTCGACGCTGGCCGACCGGCTGATCCAGTCGACCGGCGGGCTGGACGCGCGCGACATGAAGGAGCAGGTGCTCGACTCGATGGATATCGAGCGCGAGCGCGGCATCACCATCAAGGCGCAGACGGTGCGGCTGAACTACACCGCCAACAATGGCGAGCAATATCTGCTGAACCTGATCGACACGCCGGGCCATGTCGACTTCGCTTACGAAGTCTCGCGTTCGCTCCGCGCCTGCGAGGGCTCGCTGTTGGTGGTCGATGCCTCCCAGGGGGTCGAGGCGCAGACGCTGGCCAATGTCTACCAGGCGATCGACGCCAACCACGAGATCGTGGTCGTGCTCAACAAGATCGACCTGCCGGCCGCCGAGCCGGAGCGCATCCGCGAGCAGGTGGAGGAGGTCATCGGCATCGACGCGTCGAACGCGGTGCTGATCTCGGCCAAGTCCGGCATCGGCATTCCGGACGTGCTGGAGGCGATCGTGCACCAGCTGCCGGCGCCTAAATCCGGCGACGCCAAGGCGCCGCTGAAGGCGATGCTGGTCGACAGCTGGTACGACACCTATCTCGGCGTCATCGTGCTGGTGCGCGTGCTCGACGGCATTTTGAAGAAGGGCCAGACCATCCGCATGATGGGGACGGGCGCCAAATATCTGGTCGAGCGCACCGGCGTGTTCACGCCGGCGAAGCTCGCCGTCGACGAGCTCGGGCCCGGCGAGTTCGGCTTCATCACCGGCTCGATCAAGGAAGTGGCCGACACGCGCGTCGGCGACACGATCACCGAGGACAAGCGCCCGACGGCGGAGGCGCTGCCGGGCTTCAAGCCGGCCCAGCCGGTCGTCTTTTGCGGCCTGTTTCCGGTCGACGCCGCCGAGTTCGAGGATCTGCGCGCCGCGATGGGCAGGCTGCGGCTGAACGATGCCAGCTTCTCCTTCGAGATGGAGTCTTCCGCGGCGCTCGGCTTCGGCTTCCGCTGCGGGTTCCTGGGCCTCTTGCATCTCGAAATCATCCAGGAGCGGCTGGAGCGGGAGTTCAATCTCGATCTGATCGCGACCGCGCCCTCGGTCGTCTATAAGCTCAATCTCCGCGACGGCACGA
>JAUYMV010000510.1 GCA_030698645.1 Mesorhizobium sp. | reverse complement strand
GGAGGAAGGTCAAGCCGAAATTTCGCTTGACCTTCCAGTAGCTGGAAAGCGCAGGACATCCCCGAAGCGGAATACGAGGCATCCCATGACGCATGACCGGCACGATCATTCCCACCCGCATGGCGCGGCGCTTCCGCTGGGTGCGCAGGCGCCGGTCGACGCGGTGGTTCGCGATCCGGTCTGCGGCATGACCGTCGATCCTGCGGCGGGCAAGCCGCGCGCCGAACATGGCGGCTACCTCTTCCATTTCTGCGGCGAGTCGTGCCGGACCAAGTTCGAGAAGGATCCCGCCTCCTACATGACGGCCATCGATCCGGTGTGCGGGATGACGGTCGACCGCGCGTCGGCGAAGCATTTTGCCCGGCATGAGGGCAGGGGGCACTACTTCTGCTCGGCGGGCTGCAAGGGCAAGTTCGAGGCTGAGCCGGCCAAATATCTGAGCGGCCAGCCGGCGCCCCAGCCAATGCCCAAGGGAACGCAATACACCTGCCCGATGCATCCCGAAATCATCCGCGACAAGCCGGGTTCCTGCCCGCTCTGCGGCATGGCGCTCGAGCCGATGGGGGTTCCGACCGGCGACGAGGGACCGAATCCCGAACTGGTCGATTTCACGCGGCGGTTCTGGGTCAGCGCGGTGCTGTCGCTGCCGCTGCTGGTCATCACCATGGGACCGATGCTCGGCCTGCCGTTCCGTGACTGGATCGGCGAGCGGACAGCGGTATGGGTGGAACTTGCCCTGGCGACGCCGGTCGTCCTCTGGGCGGCGATCCCGTTCTTCCATCGCGGCCGGGAGTCCATCCTGAACCGCAGCCCCAACATGTGGACGCTGATCTCGGTCGGCGTCGCCACCGCCTATGTCTACAGCGTCGTCGCGACGCTCTTCCCCGGCATCTTCCCGCACCAGTTCCGCGGCCATGGCGACACGGTGCCCGTCTATTTCGAGGCAGCGGCCGTCATCGTCGCGCTGGTCTTCCTCGGACAGGTGCTGGAACTGAAGGCGCGCGAGCGAACCGGCTCCGCCATTCGGGCGCTCCTCGACCTCGCGCCTAAGACGGCAAGGCGCATCGCCAAGGACGGGTCGGAGACAGACGTGCCGCTCGAGCAGGTGCAGACCGGCGACCGGCTGCGCGTTCGCCCGGGCGACAGCGTTCCGGTTGACGGAACGGTGACGGAGGGGCGCTCGGCGATCGACGAATCGATGCTCTCCGGCGAGCCCGTCCCGGTGGAAAAGACCGAAGGCGATCCGGTAACTGGCGGCACCCTGAACAAGAACGGCACGCTGGTGATCCGGGCGGACAAGGTCGGCGCCGATACGATGCTGTCGCGGATCGTCGAAATGGTCGCCAAGGCGCAGCGCAGCCGCGCGCCCATTCAGGGGCTCGCCGATCGAGTCTCTGCCTATTTCGTGCCCGCCGTGGTTCTGGTCGCGGTCGTGGCGTTCGTGGCGTGGGCGCTGTTTGGGCCTGAGCCGAGCATGGTGTTCGCCATCGTGTCGGCGGTGTCGGTGCTGATCATCGCCTGTCCCTGCGCGCTCGGCCTCGCGACGCCGATGTCGATCATGACGGCGACTGGGCGCGGCGCGCAGGTGGGCGTGCTGATCAAGGATGCCGAGGCGCTGGAGCGTTTCGCCGGCGTCGATACGCTGATCGTCGACAAGACGGGAACGCTGACAGAAGGTAAGCCGGTGCTGACCGATGTCGTCGGGGTGAGCGGATTCGCTGATAGCGATCTCCTCGGCCTGGCCGCGAGCCTCGAGAAGGGATCCGAGCACCCGCTCGCCGAATCCATCGTCGATGGCGCGACGCAACGCGGAGCAATTGTCGCCCCGGCAACGGATTTCGAGGCAACCACCGGAAAGGGCGTGGCGGGCAAGGTCGGCGATCACGCCGTTGCGCTCGGGAACCTCGCGATGATGGAGACGCTCGGCATTGGCGTGGATGCGCTGAAGGACACGGCCGATACGCTGCGCTCGGAAGGCAAGACGGTAATGTATGTGGCCGTCGACGGGGCGCTGGCCGGACTTGTCGCCGTCGCGGACCCGATCAAGCCGACCACCGTCGCCGCCATCCGCGCCCTGCGCGAAAGCGGTCTCAGGATCATCATGGCGACAGGCGACAATGAGCGAACGGCACGCGCGGTCGCGGCGAAACTCGACATCGACGACGTGCGCGCCGACATGCTGCCGGAAAAGAAGAAGGACCTGATCGACGAGCTGCACGCCAGTGGCGCAAGCGTCGCCATGGCCGGTGACGGTGTCAACGACGCGCCGGCGCTTGCCGCTGCCGATGTCGGCATCGCGATGGGCACGGGCGCCGACGTCGCGGTGGAGAGCGCCGGCATCACGCTGGTGAAGGGCGATCTCAACGGCATCGTGCGGGCGCGCAAGCTCTCGCAGGCGACGATCCGCAACATCAAGCAGAACCTCTTCTTCGCATTCGTCTACAATGCGATCGGCGTTCCGGTGGCGGCCGGCATCCTCTATCCAGTCTTCGGCACGCTGCTTTCGCCGATGATCGCCGCGGCCGCGATGAGTCTGTCCTCGGTGTCGGTGATCGGCAACGCGCTTCGCCTGCGGTCGCTGCCGCTCCGGTGAGGGCCAACGCAGCATCACCCAGCCGTTCGTTTGCACAAGCGCAAAGACTATCCGCGGATGGCAGAGAGACCTCGAAACGATGCCTCGTTAAACTGCGATGTTTTCGTTCTGTTTACGAAAAGTAAACGGGCGCAGCCATCTGACGTGTGTATTCGCTTTACGATCCCCGGTGCCGGTGTGTAGGATTTGCTGCCGTTGGGGAAAGCCGCTGCTTTCCCGCTAACGCGGCGATCGGAACGGACGGTTCGCATGGCGAAACGGAGTTCCGCGGTGCTGGGAGGCGTCGATGCCGGCTGTAGCAGGGTGGAACCGCGCGATGCGCGGACC
>JAUYMV010000507.1 GCA_030698645.1 Mesorhizobium sp. | reverse complement strand
CGATCGCCACCAGTTTGCGGCCGATGCCGACATTCTTGTGCGCCGGCGCCACCGCGAGCGGCCCGAGCAGCAGCGCCCTGCCCTCGCCCGCCGCGATCCGCGTCATGCGCACCGATGCGACCAGCGCGCCGTCCTTGCAGGCGACGAAGGACAGGGCCCGCTCATGCGGACCGCCCTCGCGGATCTTGTAGGCCGCGCGCGTGAAGCGGCCCGGTCCGAAGGCGTCGGCGTTGAGCAGTTCGATGGCGTGGTCGTGCGCCGGGGTTTCCGGCAGATAGGCGATATCGGTCATGTCGGGGACTTCCGTTCGGGACGTTTGCGCCGCGCAGGCGGCATGGATCTCAACGGCGCTTCTGCAAGCGCGTTCAGCTCATTCGTCGTCGGTCGAAACGGATCTTGGCCACGAGAGTCCTCCGGAAAATCCCGCTAGCATCTAATTCGGCCGCCGTCCACGGCCGTTTTCGCAGCCTTGTCGCGGCCGGGTGACGAACTGTTCAGGCATCCGCCGCTGCGCCGCACCCGCGCCTGCCCTACATGGAGGTCGAACAAGGATCGCGCATCATGGGACTACTCGTCGACGGCACATGGCAGGACAAATGGTACGATACCGGAAAATCCGGCAAGTTCGAGCGCTCGCAGGCGCAGTTCCGCGACTTCGTCACGGCTGACGGCACGCCGGCGCAGGGCCGCACACGCGGCTTCAAGGCGGAAGCCGGCCGCTACCACCTCTATGTCTCGCTCGCCTGCCCCTGGGCGCACCGCACGCTGATCTTCCGCAAGCTGAAGAAGCTAGAGGACGTGATCTCCGTTTCCGTCGTGCATCATTACATGGGCAAGGACGGCTGGACCTTCCTCGCCGAGGACGGCGCCACCGGCGACACACTTTACGGTCTCGACTTCCTGCACCAGATCTACACCAAAGCGGACCCGGACTATTCCGGCCGCGTCACCGTGCCGGTGCTCTGGGAAAAGCGCGAGCAGACCATCGTCTCCAACGAATCGTCGGAGATCATCCGCATGCTGAATTCCGCCTTCGACGAATTCGGCGACGCATCGGTCGACTTCTACCCAGAGGCGCTGCGCGGCGCGATCGATGCGGTCAACGACTACGTCTACCCGTCGATCAACAACGGCGTCTACCGCGCCGGCTTCGCCACCACGCAGGAGGCCTACGAGGAGGCCTTCGACGAACTCTTCGCCGCCCTCGACCGCGTCGAGGAGATTCTTGGCAGGCAGCGCTATGTCGCCGGTGATCGCATCACCGAGGCCGACTGGCGCCTGTTCACCACGCTGGTCCGCTTCGACCCGGTCTATGTCGGCCACTTCAAGTGCAATCTGCGCCGCATCGCCGACTATCCGAATCTGTCGAACTACACGCGCGAATTGTTTCAGGTCCCGGGCGTCGCGGCGACCGTCGACCTGCGCCACATCAAGCACCACTATTACGGCAGCCACGCCACCATCAATCCGACGCTGATCGTGCCGAAGGGCCCGAAGATCGACTATTCCCTGCCGCATGATCGGGGCCGGCTGTAGCCGCACCTGGCACGCGGAAAGATCGACAGGAGGTTCGCCACCGGCAAGGATATCGCTCTGTCGCGGAAGCACCCCCTCACCGGCCCTTCGGGCCACCTCTCCCCCTGCCCGGGGGAGAGGAATCGCCAATTGTCTCGGGCGCATCCTCGCAGGAGACGCGTTTCCTCTCCCCTACGAAGTGGGGGAGAGGTGGCGAGCCCGGCGGCGAAGCCGCCGCAGGCGAGCCGGTGAGGGGCCTGGCGCAAGCGAACGAGGCTTGATCGATCCTCCTATCGGTCATCTCCCCCTCACCACCACGCCGACACGCCCGCGCCGCCCAGCACCTCCTCGATGCGCCGCAACGTCCCCGGCGTCGTATTCTCCGGCAACGCGTCGAGCGCGAAGAACCCCGCCGCCTTGATCTCGCGATCCGGCACGTGCGGCGCGGTCTGCCGGAACCCGGTCACCAGATAGACCCCGACATGGTCGCGCCGGCTGGCGTGCCGGTTGTGGTGGATGCTCTTCAGTTCCGGCGGGGCGGTCAGTTCGATATTGCCCTCTTCCATCAGTTCGCGCGCCAGCGCGTCCAGCATTGTCTCGCCCGGCTCCACTCCGCCGCCGGGCAACTGCCAGCCCGGCACATAGGTATGCTCGATCAGGAACACCGCGTTGGCGTCCCGGTCGAAGATCACGCCGCGCACGCCGAGCGTCATCGGCCGCGCCAGCAGGAAATAGAGATGGAACAGCCGGGCGCGAACGCCCGGCCAGCCGGTCTGGCGGAACCGATCCTCCGGCGAAGTGTTGAGCATCGTCATGTGGCCGGAACCTGGCCAAGGCGGTGGAACCGCCGGGCGCACTGGGTTAGAGAGGTTCGATGTTCCGGCTCGCACATATTTCCGACGTCCACCTCGGGCCCCTCCCCGATGTAACCTATCGCGAACTCGCCTCCAAGCGCATCACCGGCTACGTCAACTGGCACCGCAACCGCGCGTCGCGCCTGAACGTCGGCGCGCTCGGCGCCATCGTCGCCGACATGCTGGCGTCCGTTCCCGACCATATCGCGGTCACCGGCGACCTGATGAACCTCGCCTTGGAGGTCGAGATCGAGCTGGCGCGCGAATGGCTGGCCTCGCTCGGCGAGCCCAATTCCGTGTCCGTCGTGCCGGGCAACCACGACGCCTATGTGCCGGGCGCGCTGAAGAAGGCATGCATCGCCTGGCGTCCGTGGACGGCCGGCGAGACCGGCTGGGCAAAGGCGAACGAACACGGCTTTCCCTATATCCGCGTGCGCGACAAGGTCGCCATCATCGGCGTCTCCTCGGCGCGCGCCTCGGCGCCGTTTCTGGCCACCGGCAGCTTCAGCGCCGAGCAGGCCGGCAGGCTCGGCCGCATCCTCGACCGCGCCGGCGACGAAGGCCTGTTCCGCGTCATCATGATCCACCATCCGCCAGTGCGCGGCGCGGCGCCCTCGCACAAGCGGCTCTATGGCATCGGCACCTTCCAGGACACGCTCCGGCGGCACGGCGCCGAGCTCGTCCTGCACGGCCACACCCATCTCCCGACGCTGTACTGGATCGGCGGCAGGGGCAGCCTCGTGCCGGTCGTCGGCGTCGCGGCCGGCGGCGAAAGCCACGGCGTGGAGAAGCCGCTCGCGCAATACAATCTGCTGGAGATTTCGGGGCAGGCGGGAGACTGGACCGTCGAGCTCGTCCGCCACGGATTGACCGGTCAGACGAGCGGCGTCGCGCAGCTCTCCAGGGAGCCGCTCGTGCCGCCGGGCGTCAGTCGGACGGCCGGAAACGTCAAGGCATGAGACCGAGCGGCGGCAGCTTGTCCCACAGATAGGCCAGCACCCCGGCCACGCCGGCGATGCCGCCGATCAGCACGAAGGTCAGCGCCGCCGGAACGCTGCCCCAGCCGGCATTGGCGGGCGGCGCCTGTATCGCCGTCGCGGCGTCCTGCGGCGCGGGTGCCACCACCACGGGGTCGGCCACGCCGTCCATCATGCGCTGCCGCTCCACGATGCGCTCGGCGACATAGCGCGTGACCTGTTCGGCCACCGCCTTCATGTCGGTCGATTCCGCCAGCACCACGCGGCCGAGCCGGCTGTCGCGCACGAAGCGGTAGACGCGCCGGTCGCGCCCCATCGCCACATGCGCCGTCGCGTCGATCCAGAGGCGGGGCTGCAGGCCGGAGGAAATCGCGAAATCGAATTGCCGGTCGTCGGCCGGCACCTCGGCGAACACCTGCGCCAGTTCCTGCGCCAGCAGTTCGAGCCGCATGCGGCTCGCCTCGCGGATCTCGACGACGACGTCGTCGCGGTCGGCATTGGCGTTCTTGACCTCGCGGATCGCCTCGGCCAGCTTGCTGGTCGGCGGCGACGCGGCTGCATTCTCGACAGGTTCGCTCATCGCGTCTGCTCCCGAACGGTATGGTTAAGCGACCGTTAACACAAACCATGCCGCACCGCACTCAAAACCACGCGCCTGCGCCGCAGCGCGGCACTGGGGCTCGCAGGAACCGGCGTCCGCGGCGGTTTCAGTCCGCGCCGCGCGCCGTGCGGCGGATCAGCGCCGTGACCGACTTCAGCGCTTCAACGGGCAGCATATGCCCTGCTCCCGGCATCACATTGAGTGCGAAACCCACCGGCA
>JAUYMV010000489.1 GCA_030698645.1 Mesorhizobium sp. | reverse complement strand
ACCGTAATGGCCTTCAAGGAGACGTAGCGATGCGACCGTCGCGCAAGTTGCCCGAAACGATGATCTCGCCCGAAACGGGCGAAACGCTTCGCCGCGACGTGCGGCCGTTCTCTGTGACCTACAAGGGCGAGACGACGATTGTCGATCTTCCGGGATACTATGGCTCCGATGGCGAAGATGGCGTCCTGGTCGGTGACGACATGAACGCCGCCGACGAAGCCTTGCGCACCCTGAAGGAGCGCATCGACGGCCTGCCTTCGCCTGCGAGCATTCGCCGCCTCCGCAACAGGCTGAACCTTTCTCAGCGGGAGGCAGGGCTTCTGTTCAAGGTCGGCGAAAACGCCTTCGACAAATATGAGCGTGGCCTGATCGAACCGAGCGGCCCAACGATTCAACTGATGGCGCTGCTCGACCGGCACCCTGAACTCGTCGACGATCTGCGGTAGGCTATCGTCGATTTGAACGTCTCGGACAGGCGGCAGATCGGCGGCGATCGCGACGACGTCCACGTCGCATTTGCGACTTGAAATCTGCCCGCGCCCATCGCCTCATGCCGCTCATGAAAACCATCACCGCCTTCCCCCGTGCGATCGTCGAGTTCCCAGACATGGGCATCGTCATGCCGGACGGTTGCCGCCTTTCCGCGCGGGTGTGGATGCCTGCGGACGCGGAGACGAGCCCCGTTCCGGCGATCCTCGAGCACCTGCCCTATCGCAAGCGCGACGGCACCGTCGCGCGGGACCAACTCACGCATCCCTATTTCGCCGGTCACGGCTACGCCTCGATCCGCGTCGACATGCGCGGCAATGGCGACTCGCAGGGCTTGATGGACGACGAGTATTCCGAGCAGGAGTTGCAGGACGCCTGCGACGTGATCGCATGGGCAGCCGCACAGCCCTGGTGCTCCGGCACGGTCGGCATGATGGGCATCTCCTGGGGCGGCTTCAATGCGCTGCAGGTCTCGGCCAAGCGGCCGCCGGCACTAAAGGCGATCGTCACGCTCTGCTCCACCGTCGACCGCTACGCCGACGATATCCACTACAAGGGCGGCTGCCTCTTAAACGAGAATCTCGGCTGGGCGGGCAACATGCTGTCCTATTCGTCTCGCCCGCCGGATCCGGCGCTCGTCGGCGACGCCTGGCGCGCGATGTGGCTGGAACGCCTGGAGAACATGCCGTTCCTCGCCAGGACCTGGCTGTCGCATCAGACTCGCGACGCCTACTGGAAGCGCGGCTCGGTCTGCCAGGATTATTCGGCCATTGAGGCGGCAGTCCTCTCCTTCGGGGGCTGGCATGACGGCTATCGCAACACCCCGGCGCACCTCGCCGGAAACATTGCGGCGCCCGTCAAGGCGATCGTCGGGCCATGGATACACAAATACCCGCACTACGCCGCGCCCGGCCCCGCCATCGGCTTCCTGCAGGAGGCCCTGCGCTGGTGGGACCGCTGGCTGAAGGGCATCGACACGGGCGTGGAGGCCGACCCTGCCTACCGCGCCTGGCTGATGGACAGCGTACGGCCGGCTACCTGGCATCCCGAGCGGCCGGGCCGCTGGATCGCCGAGGCAGAATGGCCCTCGCCGCGCATCGAGCCGCGCCTCTACCGTCTGGTCGAGTCGGGCCTCATCGCGACCGCGCTCGCGGATGGCGATGCCGACGAGGACGCCATCGATGCCGCCCTTCCCGTCGAACCCCTGAACCGCTTCGTCGCCTCGCCGCAGGATTGCGGTCTGGCGACCGGCGAGTATTTCCCGTTCATGTTCGGCCCCGAACTGCCCGGCGACCAGCGCGGCGACGATGCGCTGTCGGCCTGCTTCGATCACCCGCCCCTGCCGGAATCTCTCGATATCGTCGGCGCGGCGGAACTCGACCTCGTCTTCGTGTCCGACCGCCCGCAGGCCAACGTCGCGGTGCGGCTCTGCGACGTCCACCCCGACGGCGCCTCGGAACTGATCTGCTATGGCGTGCTCAACCTGACGCACCGTCGTTCGCATGAGTTGCCCGAGGCGCTGGTCCCGGGCGAGGAGGCCCGCGCCACCGTCATCCTCGACCAGATCGCCTATCGCATTCCGGCCGGACACCGCCTGCGCGTCGCGATTTCCACCGCCTACTGGCCGATGATCTGGCCATCGCCCGAGACAGCAGCGTTGACGATCACCGCCGGCACGCTGACGCTTCCCGTCCGCCCCGCGGCGACAGGCGACGAGTGCGCCTTTGCCGGGGCCGAGGGCGCCACGCCCTGGGCCATCGAGACGACGCGGCCGCCCAAGGCCGAGCGTCGCATCGAACGCGACCTCGAATCCGGTACCGTATCGGTCATCGTCAGGAACGATTTCGGCGAGATGCGCGACCTCGACCATGGCCTCGTGCACGGTTCGCGCATGTCGGAGGACTGGTCGATCCGCCCCGACGATCCGCTCTCGGCCAGCGGCCGGCTCTGGTGGGAACAGACGCTGTCGCGCGGCGACTGGTCGGTCCGTACGCTCGCCACACTGTCCATCCGTGCGGACGCGGAAACGTTCCGGATCAGCGGCCGCCTCGAAGCCTTTCAAGCGGACGCCATGGTGTTCGAGAGGTCATGGGAGGACGCCATCCCCCGCCGGCATGTCTGACTGCGCCACATTGGTCCAAAAGCGTCGTGCGATTTACGCCACGGGATGTCGCATTCGGTCTTGCTGTCACCCTGACAATAGCGCCAATATCCCTGTCACAAAGAGGCCCTCTAATGGGCCCTGGGGCAACACAATCTGAGTGAGGAGCTACAATGTCGAATGAACTCGAATTCCTGAGCCGTTATGTCGTGTCCGGCCGCATGGACCGGCGCGCCTTTCTGGGGCGGGCCGCCGCGCTCGGCGCATCCGCCGCGTTCGCCAACACGCTGCTCGCCGGGGCCGCGCGCGCCCAGGGCGCCGTCAAGGGCGGCATTCTCAAGGCCGGCCTGCAGGGCGGCGAGGCGACCAACAGCCTCGACCCGGCATCCTTCCTCAGCCAGGTTCCGTTCTCCTTCGGCAAATGCTGGGGCGACTATCTGGTGCGCCTGAACCGCGACGGCTCGCTGGAAAACCGTCTGGCCGAGGAAATCGGCGCTTCGGACGACGCCAAGACCTGGACCATGAAGATCAAGCAGGGCGTCGAGTTCCACAACGGCAAGACGATGACGGCCGAAGACGTGTCCGCCACCATCCAGCGCCACGCGGATGCGAACTCCAAGTCCGGCGCGCTCGGCATCCTGACCAACATCACCGGCGTCAAGGCGAGCGGCAACGAGGTGATCGTCACGCTGGCGGAAGCCGACGCCGACTTCCCCTATCTGATGGCCGACTACCACCTGATCATCCAGCCGAACGGTGGCAAGGACAATCCGACCGAAGGCATTTCGGCCGGCCCCTACAAGGTGACGGTCAACGAGCCGGGTGTGCGCCAGGGCGGCGAGCGCTTCGCCAACTACTGGGGCGGCGACGGCATGGGCCATGCCGACCAGGTCGAGATCATCGTCATCAATGACGCGACCGCGCGCACCTCTGCCCTGCAGGGCGGCCAGGTGCAGATGATCAACCGCGTCGAGCCGAAGATCGTCGAACTCATCAAGCGCGTTCCGGGCGTCACCATCCAGAACGTCTCGGGCCGCGGCCACTACGTCTTCATCATGCACTGCAACACCGCGCCGTTCGACAACAACGACCTGCGGCTCGCGCTGAAATATGCGATGAACCGCGAGGAGATGGTCGAGAAGATCCTGTTCGGCTTTGGCACCGTCGGCAACGATTTCCCGATCAACGCGGCCTATCCGCTGTTCACCGAACTGGAGCAGCGCACCTTCGATCCGGACAAGGCGAAGTTCCACTTCCAGAAGTCGGGCCATTCCGGCCCGGTCCTGCTGCGCACCTCCGACGTCGCCTTCTCGGGCGCCGTTGATGCGGCCCAGCTCTACCAGCAGTCCTGCGCGGCGGCCGGCATCACGATCGATGTCAAGCGCGAGCCGGGCGACGGCTACTGGTCGGAAGTGTGGAACAAGCAGCCCTTCTCGACCTCCTACTGGGGCGGCCGCTCGACGCAGGACCAGATGTATACGACGGCTTATTATTCGAAGGCCGACTGGAACGACACGCGCTTCTTCAACGAGAAGTTCGACCAGATGCTGCTCGC
Source organism: Mesorhizobium sp. (assembly GCA_030698645.1). GTDB lineage: Bacteria > Pseudomonadota > Alphaproteobacteria > Rhizobiales > Rhizobiaceae > Mesorhizobium_A. Next base: position 1,154 of record JAUYMV010000489.1, on the reverse strand, counting down.
CGCGCGCAGCGAACTCGACGAGGCCAAGCGCAAGCAGATGTATGCCGACATGGGCACGATCGTGCGCGACGAGGGCGGCCTGATCCTGCCCATGTTCAACGACTTCATCGACGCGTCGGGCGCCAAGGCTGGCGGCTTCAACGTCCACCCGGCCGGCGAAATGATGGACGGCTACGCCCTGGCCGAGTGCTGGCTCGCGGCATAGGCGGGTCGGGACCGTGGGGGGTTCTCCGATCCTGAAAATGATCGCCCAGCGCATTGCGCTGGGCCTTCTCCTCCTTCTCGCGGTGTCGGCGCTGATCTTCGCCGGCACCCAGATTCTTCCGGGCGACGTCGCCGCCTCCATTCTCGGCCAGTCGGCGACCCCGCAATCGCTTGCCAATCTGCGCGAGGAACTGGGTCTCAACGACCCTGCCTATGTCCGCTATTTCCGCTGGCTGGGCGGCGTCCTCACCGGCGACCTCGGCACCGCGCTGACGACGCGGCAGGACATCGCGACCACACTCGGACCGAGGCTCTGGAACACGCTGTTCCTGGCCTTCTGGACCGCGATCGTCGCCATTCCGCTGGCGGTCCTGCTCGGATTGCTGGCGGTGCGCTACCGCAATGGCCCGATCGACAAGGCGATCTCCGGCTTCGCGCTTGCCTCGACGTCGCTACCCGAGTTCTTCATCGGCTATCTGCTGATCTACTTCTTCGCGGTAAAGCTGCAGTGGCTTCCCTCCATCTCGACCGTCTATGACGGCATGCCGCTGACGCAGAAGCTGCAAGCGATCGTGCTGCCGGGCGCGGCGCTCCTCCTGGTCGTGCTGGCGCACATGATGCGGATGACGCGCGCGGCCATCCTGAACGTCATGCAGTCCGCCTATGTCGAGACGGCGGAGTTGAAAGGCCTGTCCCAGTTCGACATCATCCGCAAGCATGCCTTCCCGAACGCCATCGCGCCGATCATCAACGTCGTCATGCTCAACCTTGCCTTCCTCGTGGTCGGCGTCGTCGTCGTCGAGGTGATCTTCGTCTATCCCGGGATGGGGCAGTATCTGGTCGACCACGTCGCCAAGCGGGACGTGCCCGTGGTGCAGGCCGTCGGTCTGATCTTCGCGGCCGTCTACATCACGCTCAACATGATCGCCGACATCGCCTCGATCGCGGCG
>JAUYMV010000483.1 GCA_030698645.1 Mesorhizobium sp. | reverse complement strand
AAGATCCTGCGCGGCACCATGCAGAAGATCGCCGACCACGAGGCCTGGAACATGCCGGCGACGATCGACGATCCGGCGATCCTGGACGAGATCGGCAATGCGCTGAAGGCGAAGGGAATCGGCTGAGAACAGGCCCGGTTCGCCGGGCTGCTATTGCTGCTTCGCCACCGGCATCGACACCGTCGCGAGCCGGTATTCTCCGAGTTCCTCGACGGTGACGTAATCGAGCGCGCGCGGCGGCGTATCCAGCGCGTGCAGCCAGAGCGCCGGATCGACGCCCATCTCGGTCAGGTGCCGCGTGATGCGGGCGGTCGTCGCCTGCGCGTCCGACATCGCTTGGGCCGGGCCCTTCGGACCTTCGCCGGCGGAGTAGAACTGGTGCACGCCGATCGCGGCGCGTGCGCCGGCGCGACGTTCGACGCCGCCGGCCATAATCAGCGGGCAGGACGAGGCGCACAGCGCCCCGTCCGCCACCTCGGTGGCGAAGCCCTGGTCGCGGATCAGCCTGGACATCGCCATGGCGTCCTCCAGCGAACCGCCCGGCGAATTCAGCGCGATGGTCTTCACATATTCGCCGCGCGCCGCGATCTCGGCCGCGAAACGCTCAGCCGCGCCCGGCTCGATGGCGCCCTCGGCGGCGAGCACGCCGCCAGTGCCGAGCGCGAAACGCATCGCGCCCTTGAGGGCCGCCTCGTCGGTGGTCAGGAACTCCCGCGGATCGCGCCCGGGCGCCGACGGCGTCGCCGTCTCGACCGCCGGCGGCAGCACGGGCTCATCGATCGCCGACCCCGCGGGAATGGCCGCGGCATCGCGCGCGGACATCTCGTAGAGGTCCATGCCGAGGACACCGAGCGTGCCGATCAACATGCCGAAGAAGGCCCAGCGGATCACCAGCCCGTCGTCGAAGCGCGCCAGATAGCGCAGCACGGCGTTCCTCGGCGCGCCCGTCGGCGCCGCGGCCGCGTCGCCGGCCATGACCGGACGTTCCGTCGTCATGAAGGCCGCCTCACGGATCGGTCCGCTTGCGTTCGGAGAAGGCGAGCGGCGTGACGTTTTCGGCGACCGCGGGCCGTTCCGTCGGACGCGGCTCCGGCGTATCGGGGACGGGCTCCGGGTGCGCCTCGGGCGCCGCCGGATGCGCGTCGCTTTCGGCCAGGGCGGCGGCGGCGCGGTGGCGCGCCGCGATCGCGTCCTGGATGTCGAGCGCGCGCATCATGTCGCCGGCGGTCAGCCGGTCGAGATCCGTCTCGGTGTCCTCGCCGCGCCGCATGGCGCCATAGACGACGGCCATGATGCCGACGAGGGCGGCCGGCAGCAGGTCGATCGAGATCGCGCCGGCCCAGCTCGGGATGAAGTCGCGCGCATAGCGCAGCACCGCTTCGGCCGAATTGATCGGCACGTAGCGCCGCTCGACGACCTTGGGCTCGGCGAGGATTTCGGCCGCGGCGTCCGACAGCGCCTTGGACTGCGCCGAAACCGATTCACGCACCGTCGCCATGACCACGTCCTGGCGCCCGGCGAGGTCGGTGGTCCGCCCGTCGGCGATCGGCGCGATGAAGCCGGCCGAGAGATCCGCGGCGGCGCGGCTGACCGAGGGCGCGATCGAGGTGCGCTGCAGCGAGGCGATGACGCCGGCGAGCGCCACCGATTCCTGGGCGAACTGGTCGGAGCGCGGCGCGATCGCGCCCGGCGCCGAGACGAGGCCGCGCATGGTGGCGAGATGCGTCTGGCCCTCTTCGAACAGGACGCGGACCGTCTCGCGCGAGCCGGCGATTGTCGTCTCGAGTTCGCGCATCTGCGCCGCCATCTGGGTCAAGAGCTGCACGACGCTGCCCGAGCCGGTCGTGCCTGTCAGCGCGCCCGAATTGCGCTCGTCCTCGGCAAGCCGCGAGAAGCGCTCGGCGGCGCGCTGGATGTCGGGCAAGAGCGACAGCGCGCTGATCGCGTTGCTGTTGGCCTGTTCGAGATCGCCGGTATAGCCTTCGAGCGTCACCGCCAGATGCTGCTCGACGGCGGCCGAGCCGGCGAGCGCGGCGGCGTTCAGCCATGACGACATGGCGATGATCATGACCGAGCCGACGCCCATCATGACCAGCATCCACGCGCGCGACGACGCCTCGCGCATCTCCGGCAGGAAGCGGATCATGTAGGTCCAGAAGCCATAGATGCCGACCGAGACGGCGGCGGAATAGATGATGGCGGCGAAGAACACCATCGTCGCGCTGCCATCGAGCAGCGTGCGGACGCCGAGATAGGTGTAGACGCCCGACGCCAGCGCCAGCGTCGCCAGCACGAAGCGCGTCATCGTCTCCAGAGAAGCGATGTGACCGCGCAACGCGCGCGCGTTCCTGGCCTGGCTCATCGGTCGATCCTTTTTGCGGTGCAAGGAAGGCCGGACAAGTTTGACCATTTCAGGGCCGCCGGCCGCCGCGACGGTTCATGTCGGCGCGATGCCGCTCTCGACGCGCGCCAGCCAGTCCCGGCCGACGCCGCGCTGGCGGATGATCGACAGCGGGTCCTGGCTGTCGAGGCGCGCGCAGAGGCGGTAGACCTCCAGCGTCTCGGCCGTCATGTCGCCGCGCTTGTAGAAGAACATCGCCGCCGCGTAGCGCGTACGGCCGGACCATTTTTCGCCGAGCGGCGCGTTGACCAGCGCCCAGTTCTCGGCGACCTCGGCGTCGACGGTCATGGGGTGGACCCCAGGCAAGGCCGGCGCCGCCCCTCAACGGGGCGCCGGCCACCTCGGCCGCCGTCATACTCGGGCTTGTCCCGAGCATCTGCGCACCTGCGCAGTCCGGGCGCGGGGCGGCGGTCGCGATTACCGGGGCGAGGCCGGTAGATCCTCGGGACAAGCCCGAGGATGACGGCG
>JAUYMV010000480.1 GCA_030698645.1 Mesorhizobium sp. | reverse complement strand
CGTGTTCGAGATCGCGCTCGACGTCTGCAACCGCATCCATACCGACTTCGACTACGACGGCGAGGCCACGAGCGTGACCACGGCGGCCAACCAGGCCTTCGAGCTGCGCGCCGGCGTGTGCCAGGATTTTTCCCACGTGATGATCGCCGGCCTGCGCGGCCTCGGTATTCCGGCGGGTTACGTCAGCGGTTTCATCCGCACCATTCCACCGCCCGGCAAGGAGCGGCTCGAAGGCGCCGACGCGATGCATGCCTGGGTCACGGTGTGGTGTGGGCGGGAAGCGGGATGGCGCGAGTTCGACCCAACCAACGCCATGCTCGCCGGCAACGACCACATCGTCATCGGCTATGGCCGCGACTATGCCGACGTGGCTCCCATCGTCGGGGTCCTTCGCACGATCGGGCGGCACTCCTCGGAACAGTCCGTGGACGTGATTCCTGTCGGCTGAAAGACGCCGCGGAATGGCCAGCACCGGACGGCAACCATGAAATAATCGCAATTCTAATGGTTTTGGGTACCAGAGCAGATCGATTCGTTAACCGATCCGCATCGTTCCCCCGTGTGCAAGTCAGGCCGGTCCTAGACGGCATTTGATGCAGCCGCCAAATTGCCGGTTCAATTCGACCGCCAAGGCTGCGCCGCCAGTTTCATCCGCCAAAATCCGGATCCGTGGTATTGAAAGACATGAATCTCGCTACCGAGCGCGGAATCCTGGACGCCATGCGATGAGGGGCCTTCGCAGGCCGACTCTGGATGAGAGCAACCGCCTCTTCACGGCGGCGGTCATCGGCGGCGGCGCGGTCGCGGGAAGCACCATAAGCGTCCTGTTCGGCGGCGCATTGATCGCCGGCGTGGCGCGCCTCTTTCAGGGCAGGATAGCACTTCCGACCAATCCGTCGGTTCGCTGGATCGGCGCGTGCTTTGCCGCATTCTTCTTCGCCGAGGCGATTTCGACGGTCGTCAACTACACGTCGCCCGTCTCGCTCCTGGAGGGCGTCGTCGCCAACCTGCCCTTTCTCGGCTTCCTCATGATCTACGGCCGCCTCTCGCTAAGCAGCCGGGAGGATATCCTGTCGGCGGTCGAATTCGGCTCAATGGCCGGCAGCTTCGGCGCGCTCGGCTATGCGCTCATCGAAACGATGTGGTTCGGCTACGAGCGCGCGGAGGGCCTGGCCGGAAATTCGGGTCCATTCGCACTGGTCTGCACCGTGCTTTACGGATTCAACGCGGTGACCGCGGTCCGGCGGCGGGACCGGATTGGCGATATCGCCACCTTGGCGATGCTTGCCGCGGGCGGCGCCGTGTTGCTTTCGGGAATGCGCAGCATGTGGCCCATACTCGTGCTGGCGCCGCTGATCCCACTGGCTGTTCTCCGTTTCAGACCGCGAATGGGCAATCCCGAGAAAACCACCCTGATTCTCGCTGCGCTGCTCCTGATCGTCATTGTCGCCAGCTTTGCCGCCGTGCAGGCGCGCGTGACGATGCTCATGGACGACTACGACGACGTCAGCGTCGGCGAATACGACAATTCACTCGGACAGCGGATTCGCGTTTGGCGGGCTGCCGCGGAACTGGTCGCCGAACGCCCCCTGCTCGGGCACGGTCCCGCCGAGGCACATGTCCTCATGGCCGCGCGCGCCGCCGACGATGGTGGTGCGAAAGGCATCGCATTTACGCATGCCCACAATTCGATCCTGAACGCATGGATGCGTTCGGGCATACTCGGCGCGATATCGGCTCTGGCAATCCTCCTGGTACCGCCGTGGCTGGGCTACCGTGCGCGCAAGGATGAAATCGGACAAATCGGCTACGCGATGCTGACCATAGTCTGCATGACCTACTTTATTGCGGGCATATTCAACGCCTGTTTCCACCATGATATAATGGATGTACTTTTCATTTACAGCGTGATCACGTCCAGCTTCCTGGTTTTCGGGAACCCGAGCTCTCCAACTGTTTCGGTCTTGATTCGTGAAGAGTAGCCGATTACCGCAGCACGGCACCTTACACGCTCACATTGAGCGAGGCGCGAACCATTGGTCCGACCGACACGACGGCATGGAGAGTCCGCCCGGTCAGGGCTCGACAGCGCGCGGCCAATTGCGTCGGCGGAGCGTTTGCGATAACCCGCGCCAAGCCGCCTCGGTGTTGTCGACGCCATCGCGGGACACAGACTGCCACAAGCCTATCCCGGCCTCGGAGCGGGACGTCGTGGTGATACACCTCCGTATCGACGGCCCCGACGGGCTCCCCAGGACGATGTGAATGGGTCGGACATACTCGATATTGCAGCGACTCAAGGACCGGCTTTCGGCCCAGTCGCGGATGAGCAAGAGAATCATCCTGATCTCGTTCGATACGTTGGCGTTGCTGACGATCGTCTGGTTCAGTTTCTCGTTTCGATTCGGCGACTATTTCGTGCCGAATGCCGAGCAGGCTCTGCTCATGCTGGCGGCGCCGGCGATCGCCATACCGATCTTCGTGCGGCTGGGTCTCTACCGAGCCGTTCTTCGCTACCTGCCGGAGCGCGCAATCTGGACGATCCTGCAGGCGGTAACGATCTCGACGCTGGTGTGGGTCAGCCTGGCCTTTCTGACGCAAATGACGGGCGCCCAGGGAGTGCCGCGCACGATTCCGGTCGTCTACTGGTTCTTGTCGGTCGCGGCGATCGTGGTCAGCCGGTTCGGGGCGAAGCGTATACTCAGCGGGCAGACGCCGAGCGACCTGCACAAGACGCGGACCTTGATCTACGGG
>JAUYMV010000473.1 GCA_030698645.1 Mesorhizobium sp. | reverse complement strand
TCATTTCCTGGTCTTCTCCGCCGCCGCGACGAAGGCGTCGACGGCGTCAGCAGGCATCAGCACCGGCCAGGTCTTCTTGGCCCGCTCCATGAAATCGGCGCGCGCCTCCGGCGTCAGCTTCGTCACCGTCACGCCGAGCTTTTCGAGCTGGGCGATCTCCTGGGCCGCCGCCGCAAAGGTCCATTCGCGGTTGCGTGCGTTGGCCGCCTTGACCGCCGTGTCGACCTTGGCGCGGTCGTCGGCCGACAGGCCGTCATACCAGTCCTTCGACATCAGCGCCGACCGGAACGGGGTGCCGGCGCCGGCGTCGGTGTAGAACTTGAGGAAGTCGGTGTGCTTGAAGATGAAGGCGACGACGGGCGGGTTGACGTAGCCGTCGACCATGCCCTGCTGCACGCTGGTGGTGAATTCCGGCATGTCGACGACGACGCCGGACGCGCCCCAGTTCTTCAAAAGCTCCATCTGCGAGGAATCGATGGCGCGCATGCGCAGGCCCTCGAAGTCGGCCGGCTTCTCGATCGGCTTCTTGGTGTTGAAGAAGCCGACCGTGCCGCCGAGGCCGGTCAGCGCGGCGATCTTGATGCCCTGCTCCTCCATCTTCGCGGCGATCGGCGCGAGCAGGTCGGTCTCGTCGAGCGCGCGGAACATGTGCGCCATGTCGTCGAACATGTAGGGCGTGATGAAGCCCTGCACGCGCGGGTCGACCTGGTTGATCATGACGAAATTGGTCAGCGCGAACTGCAGCAGGCCCTGCGAGAGCTGATCGACCAGTTCAGGGTCCTTGCCGAGCGCGCCGCCGACATAGACCTTGGCTTCGAGGCCGGCGTCGTTGAGCTGCTTGGCGACATCCTCGGCCCACACCCAGTCGGCGCATTGCGGCACCGGCGGGCAGCCGACGGCGAGGCGGATTTCCTCGGCCGACGCGGCCTTTGGCGCAAACAGCGCGGCGGAAGCGAGAAGTGCGGCGGCGAAGCCGTGAAGCTGTTTCCTCATCATGTCATTCCCCTTTCTTGGTTTCATTTTCACAAGGTGTTGTCTTGCAGGCGTAGAACTCAGTGCAGCAGCCCGGTCTGGCGCGGCAGATAGAGCGTGATTTCCGGAAACGCGACGAGCACCAGCAGGATCGCGATCTCCAGGACGAAGAATGGCAGGATGGCGCGCGCGAGGCGCAGATAGGGCACGCCGCTCATCGCCGAGACGACCATCAGCGACCCGCCGACCGGCGGCGAGATCAGCCCTATCGTCAGGTTGAGGCAGGTGATGACGCCGAGATGCACCGGGTCGGCGCCGCCGGCGATGGCCGCCGGGATCAGCAGGGGGACCAGCAGCACCAGCGCCATGGTGACGTCCATCACCATGCCGACCAGCAGGAACACCACGGTGATCAGCAGCATGTATTGGAGGCCGGACATGCCGGCCGATTCGACGAGGTGCAGGACCTGGTCGGGCAGGCCCTGGATCGCCACGAGATAGCCGAAGATCGCCGCCGCGAAGAGGATGACGAAGATCGCGCCGGTCAGCGTCGCGGCCCGCTCGAGCGCGCCGTTGAGATGGCCGGCGAGGCTCCGGACCGCGCTCGACGGCGTCGCGCCCGGCTCGATCCAGGAATAGACGAAACTGATGACCAGCGCCGCCATCACGGCGAGTGCCGCGGCTTCCGTCGGGGTGACGACGCCGAAGATGATGCCGGAAAGCAGGATCGCCGGCACGACGAGGGCCGGAGTCGAACGCAGCAGGGTGGGCCCGAGCGGTGGCATTTCGACGTCGCGTCCGCCGGGATGGCCGTAGCGGTGCGCCGCGAAGGCATTGTAGGCGAACAGTCCGCCCGCCAGGAGCAGGCCGGGCAGCACCCCGCCCGCGAACAGGGCCGCCACCGAGACGTTCATCAGCGCGCCGTAGAAGATCATCACGATCGACGGCG
>JAUYMV010000468.1 GCA_030698645.1 Mesorhizobium sp. | reverse complement strand
ACTATCCGATCATCTCCATCGAGGACGGCATGTCGGAGGACGACTGGGAGGGCTGGAAACACCTGACCGACCTCGCCGGCAAGAAGATCCAGCTCGTCGGCGACGACCTCTTCGTCACCAATTCCGCCCGCCTGCGCGACGGCATCAAGATGGGCGTCGCCAACTCGATCCTCGTCAAGGTGAACCAGATCGGCACGCTGACCGAGACGCTCGACGCCGTCCAGACGGCGCACAAGGCCGCCTATACGGTCGTCATGTCGCACCGCTCCGGCGAGACCGAGGACTCGACCATCGCCGACCTCGCGGTCGCCACCAACTGCGGACAGATCAAGACCGGCTCGCTCGCCCGCTCCGACCGGCTCGCCAAATACAACCAGCTGATCCGCATCGAGGAGATGCTGGGTGCGTCGGCGGTCTATGCGGGGAAGAGCATCTTGCGCGGGTAGCGGGCTTCCACTTCGGCAAGCGCGCGACGCACACGCTCGTCATCCGGATGGCCTTCGGCCTCCGGCTTGACGGCCGACATCGCCGGCCCGAAGCGTCGCGCCAGCGAAAATGGAAAAGCGGTCTGCGGAGCCGGAGGGGCTTACGACGTGTCATGCCATTGGTGCGGCGGGAAGATCGCGCCCGGGATGTGGTCGCGGCGGCGATGACCGAGGCTCTGGTCGCCGGTTGTCGCTTCCGCGTTGCCTGACATCGGCGGCAACAGGCAAGGCATCCGCTTGGCCGTGGCTGCTATGAAGAGCGCGAGCCCGCGGAGCGACATGGCGAGGGCCAGCGCGTCTTCGGGGGCGTCGCCGGGGACGGCCATCGGTGACGCGGCGCGTCCAGCCGCCCCGCGGGCGGATGCGTTGAAGGGGTCGCCGAAGAGGCCGAAGGCATCACGCGTGACGGCTCCGCCCGACCGGATGATGGCGAGCGCCAGGCGCCGCCGCGCCTCGGGTGCGCCGGCGGCACGTTCGGCCAGATCGGCAAGCGACAGCAACAACGCGACGATGCGGTCGAGCAGGTCCTGCGTGGTTGTGATCTGCCAGTCCATGCCCTGCCTCCGTTGCGTGACAGACATTGTCGCCGAGGCCGGTGGGGGTGTGGATAAAGGCTTGTGCAGGATTGCTGACAGCTGGTGACAAAGGGCGGCAGTCGGCAATCGGCAGTCGGCGGTAGGCAGTAGGCAGTGGGGAGCACCGGAGCCCTCCGCGGTCGTCATCCCGGCCAAGCGGCGGAAGCCGCGCCGAGCCGGGACCCATTGGTTCCCGGGCGTCGAGCGCGGCCGATCTCCGATTTGCAGTCTTGCCGGCGCGACACACTTCATATGCCGCCAAGCGCATCGCTCATAGAGACCCCGCACAAGAAACCGGCCGCGCCAAGCCGATGCAATCAATGGGTCCCGGCTCGGCGCGGCTGCCGCCGCTTGGCCGGGATGACGACCGTGGTCCACCGACGCGGTGCGCGACCCTCGTGTGCGAGCACCGTTTCCAGTTCCGCGTCCATCGCGGTGAATGCGGTCCGCAGGTTTCCGAGGCCATTACCGCCATTCTCAGAGTTGATGACGGCCGTTTTGCCTAGCCCGATAAAACGTTGTGCCTTGCCTCGAGAAGCTCTCAGACCGGCCGCACCAGGATGTGCTTCTTCTTGCCGAGCGACAGTTTTACCACGCCGGCTTCCGTCACATCCGACGTGCCGATGATGGTCTTCTCGTCCGATACCGCCTTGTCGTTGACGCGCACGGCGCCGCCCTGGATGTGCCGGCGGGCCTCGCCGTTGGAGGCGGCGAGGCCGGCGGTCACGAACAGGGCCAGGATACCGACGCCGGACTCGAGTGTCGCGCGCGGCATGTCCACGCTCGGCAGATCCTCGGCCAGCGCGCCTTCCTCGAAGGTCTTGCGCGCCGTGTCGGCGGCCTGGTCGGCCGCGCTGCGCCCATGCAGCATGGCGGTGATCTCGGTCGCGAGCACCTTCTTGGCGTCGTTGATCTCGGCGCCGCCGAGGCCGGCCAGCCGCGCCACCTCGTCCATCGGCAGCGTCGTGTAGAGTTTCAGGAAACGGCCGACGTCGGCGTCCTCGGTGTTGCGCCAGTACTGCCAGAAATCATAAGGCGAGAGCATCTCCGGATCGAGCCAGACGGCGCCGGACGCCGTCTTGCCCATCTTGGCGCCCGACGAACTGGTGAGCAGCGGCGTGGTCAGCGCATAGAGCTGCGTGTCCTCCATGCGGTGGCCGAGATCGATGCCGTTGACGATGTTGCCCCACTGGTCGGAGCCGCCCATCTGCAGGCGGCAGCCGGTGCGCTTGTAGAGCTCGACGAAATCGTAGGCCTGCAGGATCATGTAGTTGAATTCGAGGAAGGACAGCGACTGCTCGCGGTCGAGCCGCGTCTTGACCGAGTCGAAGGCGAGCATGCGGTTGACCGAGAAATGCCGGCCGACGTCGCGCAGGAACTCAACATAGTTGAGGCCCATCAGCCAGTCGGCATTGTTGATCATCAGCGCGTCGCCCGGGCCCTCGCCGAAAGCGAGGTAGGGCGCGAAGTTGCGCTTGATGCCGACGAGGTTGGCCTCGATGTCGGCCGGCGTCAGCAGCTTGCGCGCCTCGTCCTTGAACGACGGGTCGCCGATCATCGACGTGCCGCCGCCCATCAGCGCGATCGGCCGGTGGCCGGTCTTCTGCATCCAGTGCAGCATCATGATCTGGATCAGCGAGCCGGCATGCAGGCTCTTCGCCGTCGCGTCGAAGCCGATATAAGCCGTGACCGTCTCGGTCGCGAACAGCCTGTCCAGCCCGGCGTCGTCGGAGATCTGGTGGATGAAGCCGCGCTCGGACAGCGTGCGCAGGAAATCGGACTTGAAGGCGGACATGGCGTGCGTTCCGGATTTTTCAGCGGGCGCATCCACCCGTGGCTTTCGGCAGACCGCGCCTTTAGCATCAAGCCGGCAGGAATCACAAGAACGGCGGGACGGGATGCCAAGTGTTTGCGCGATCGGACTGATGAGCGGGACGTCGATGGACGGCATCGACCTCGCCATGCTGGTCACCGACGGCGCGTTCGAGGTCGAGCGCGGTCCGTCGCTGTTCGTCGCCTATGACGCGGCGTTTCGCCGGCGCATCGAGGAGGCACTCGAGGAGGCCAAGGAAATCCGGGACCGCGCGGAGCGGCCGGGCGACCTGGCGGCGCTGGAGCGCGAGATCACGCTCGGCCATGCGCGCGCGGTCGAGGAATTCGTCGCGCGCCATGCCAGCGACTGGCGACCCGAGCTGATCGGCTTCCATGGTCAGACGGTGCTGCACCGTCCGGAACGCGCGCTCACTGTGCAGTTGGGCGACGGCGCGCTGCTGGCGAACGAGACCGGACTTCCCGTCGTCTACGACATGCGGGCCAACGACATGGCGCATGGCGGGCAGGGCGCGCCGCTGGTGCCGGCCTACCACGCCGCGCTCGCGCGCGCATTGCCGCCAAGGTTCGCGGACAGTTTCCCGGTCGCCTTCGTCAATATCGGCGGCATATCGAACGTCACGTTCGTGCCGGCCGAGGGCGATCCGGTCGCGTTCGATTCCGGGCCGGGCAATGCGCTGATCGATCAGTGGGTCAGCCGCGAGGGGGGCGTTCCCTACGACGCGGACGGTGCGATCGCCAGCGAAGGCCAGATCGTGTTTCCCGTCGTGCAGCAATATCTGGAAAGCGCGTTCTTCGAGAAGCCGGCGCCGAAATCGCTCGACCGCGCGGATTTCACGCTCGACCATGTCGATGGACTGGAACTGTCGGATGGCGCGCGCACTCTGGCGGCCGTGTCGGCGGACGCGATCCTGCTCTCAGCGCGGAAGATGCCGGAATCGCCACGACTCTGGATCGTCTGCGGCGGCGGGCGGAAGAATCCGCACATCGTCGGCGATCTGCGCGCCGACGCGGCACGCAGCGCGGCCGAGGTGATCCTGGCCGAGGACGCCGGTTTCGACGGCGATGCCATGGAAGCGGAAGCCTGGGCCTATCTGGCGGTGCGCGCGCGGCGCGGACTTCCGCTCACAGTCCCCAAGACCACCGGCTGCCGCACAGCAGTCACCGGCGGCGTGCTCGCGCTTCCGGACGGCATTCCGACATAGCCGGATCGCCGCACGCGTGGCGCGGCGACCGGGCGGCGCTCGGAGTTATTTCTTTGCCGGCGCCTTGGCTTTCGCAGCGGGTTTCGCCGCGGCCTTGGCGGCGGGCTTTGCCGCTGCCTTGGCGGCGGGCTTCGCCGCGGCCTTGGCTGCGGGCTTCGCCGCGGCCTTGGCGGCAGGTTTGGCCGCTGGCTTTGCTGTGGCCTTCGGCTTGGCGACGGCGGCGGCCTTTGCCGCGGGCTTGGCGGCGGCAGGCTTGGCGGCGGCCTTGGCTGGCTTCGCGGCTGGTTTCTTGGCAGGCACTGGAACCTCCTCTACTGCGGCGTCGGCCGCGTTTTTCTTGATCGACTCAATAGCCTTCGTCGCGGAAGCCTTGGCCTTGTAGCCTTCCGAACTGAACACGATCTCGCCATTGCTGGCGCGATATCGAAAACGCGTCTCACCTTTTTTGTCTTTGTAGATTTCGAACTTGCTCACCTGCGGGTCCCCCTCGGCTGAGGCTCTGATTCGGTCACGCTGAAAAGCTGCCATGCAGTAAGTCGGCTGTCGAGGGATGCATATGACTGTCCACCGGGAGTGTCAGTACAAGGAGGCGGATCGGTTTACTGCCGACTGCACGGCTGCCGCGTTCATCGATCCCTCGGATCGGCCAGAGCGAACGGAGGGGGAATGGCGCGGATCAGGCGCATGCAGCGGATTGCGCGCACGCTGGCCGCCCCGATCGGGCGAGCCAGGGAGGCGTGTGTTTACTGGCGCGGTGCTTGTTAGCGCAGTCGCTTTGGCCGCGGGTCGGACAGTTCGCCGGCGAGGCGACGGTCGAGATAGTCCGAGCATTCCTCGATCAGCAGATCGGCTTCGTTCGAGAAGAAATGGTTGGCGCCCGGCATCGTCTTCTGCGTGATGGTGATGCCCTTCTGGGCATGCAGCTTGTCCACCAGGCCCTGCACGTCCTTCGGCGGCGCCACCTTGTCGGCGTCGCCATGGATGATGAGGCCGGACGACGGGCAGGGCGCCAGG
>JAUYMV010000467.1 GCA_030698645.1 Mesorhizobium sp. | reverse complement strand
GACGGCAACACCTGGCAGGCGGTGCTCGGCGCTTCGATCCTGCTCTGGTGCATCCACCTGCTGATCATGTCCGGCGTGCGCCAGGCGACGGTCATCAACACGATCGTTACGGTCGCCAAGATCGCGCCGATCATCCTGTTCATCGGTATCGTCGTCGTCGCCTTCAAGGTGGACGTCTGGTCGCTCGACTTCAGGGGGAGCGGCAATGCGAGCCTCGGCTCGATCATGGACCAGGTCCGGAGCACCATGCTGGTGACGCTCTGGGTGTTCATCGGCATCGAGGGCGCCAGCGTGTTTTCGGCCCGGGCCGAACGGCGCAAAGACATCGCGACCGCCACCGTGCTCGGCTTCCTGACCTGTCTTGCGCTCTATGCCCTGGTGTCGCTGCTGTCGCTCGGCATCCTGAGCCAGCCGGAACTGGCGGCGTTGAAGAACCCGTCCATGGCCGGCGTGCTCGAGGCGGTCGTCGGTCCGTGGGGGGCGATCGTCATCAACCTGGCGCTGGTCGTCTCGGTCGTCGGCGCCTTCCTGAGCTGGACCCTGCTCGCCGCCGAAGTTCCGCATGTCGCCGGCAGGGATGGAACCATGCCGAAATTCTTCGGCTACGAGAATGCCCGCGGCGTGCCCTCCGTCTCGCTGCTCATCACCAATCTGCTCGTTCAGGCCTTCCTGATCATCACCCTGTTTGCCCAGAGCACCTACCAGGCGCTGTTCTACATCGCCTCCACGGCCATCCTGGTGCCCTACATCTTCTCCGGCGCCTATGCCGCCAAGCTCGCCATCACCGGCGAAAGCTACGGCTCGGGCGAGAACCGCAACGGCGCGGTGGCCATCGGATTCGTCGCCATGGTCTACGGTCTGTGGCTCGTCTACGCGGCCGGGCTTTCCTACCTCTTCATGTGCGCCGTGCTCTACGCGCCCGGCATCATCTTCTACGTATGGGCCCGGCGCGAAAACGGCGCCCGCGTGTTCCAGCCAGTCGAAGCCGCCCTGGCGGCGGCGCTCGTGGCCGTCGGCCTCTACGCCGCCTGGCAGATGTGGACCGGCGCGGTGAGCGCGCTGTGAAGCCGACAGTCGTCCTGAAAGGATTCCCGTCATGACCGCTCTCGGCGTTCACTCCGAAACCGGCCGCCTGCGCGAGGTGATCGTGCACCGGCCTGACCTCAGCCTGCGCCGGCTGACGCCAGACAATTGCAAGGCGCTGCTGTTCGACGACGTGCTCTGGGTGAAGCGCGCGCGCCAGGAGCACGACATCTTCGTCGACGCGCTGCGCGAACGCGGCGTCAGGGTTCATCTCTTCGGCGAACTGCTGGCCGAGACCATGGCCCTGCCGGACGCGCGCGACTGGCTGCTCGACCGGCGTGTGGACTCCTCGATCGTCGGCTACGACATGGTCGCCGAATTGCGCGGCTGGCTGGACGAGATGCCGGCGGAAACGCTGTCGGCGCTGCTCATCGGCGGCATCGCGCGCGCCGAGCTGCCGTTTCAGCCGGCGGGACTGACGGGCAAGACGCTGCTGCCGCAGGACTTCGTGCTGCCGCCCTTGCCCAACCAGCTCTTCACCCGCGACAGCTCCTGCTGGATCTATCGCGCGGTATCGGTCAACGCCATGTTCTGGCAGGCGCGCAAGCCGGAAGCGGCCAATGTCGAGGCGGTCTACCGCTTCCACCCGCGCTTTCGCGATTCCGATACGCCGTTCGTGTCGCCGGACAATCCGGGCGCCGGGATCAGCCTCGAGGGCGGCGACGTCATGCCGATCGGCGGCGGCGTCGTGCTGGTCGGCATGGGCGAGCGCACCACGCCGCAGGCGGTCGGTGGCCTCGCCCGTCGCCTGTTCGCCGCAGGTGAGGCGACCCGCGTGGTCGCGGCGCTGATGCCGCGCGACCGGTCGTTCATGCATCTCGACACGGTCTTCACCTTCTGCGACCGCGACCTGGTCACGCTCTATCCGCCGGTGGTCGACAGGCTGCGCACCTTTTCGCTGCGGCCCGGCGACGGCGCGGAAGCCGTCGATGTCGTGGATGAGGAAAAACCCTTCACCGAGGTGGTGCGGGAAGCGCTCGGCCTGGAGAAATTGCGCATCGTCGCCACCGGCGGCGACTCCTATGAAGCCGAGCGCGAGCAATGGGACGACGGCAACAACGTCGTTGCGGTCGAGCCGGGCGTGGTCATCGGCTACGACCGCAACGTCTACACCAATACGCTTCTGCGCCGCGCCGGCGTCGAGGTCATCACCGTCGAGGGGGCCGAACTCAGCCGCGGCCGCGGCGGCGGCCACTGTATGACCTGCCCGATCGCCCGCGATCCCAACTGAGCCCAAAGGACACCCACATGCCCGTCAATCTCCATGGCCGCAGCCTGCTGACGCTGGACGACTTCTCGCCGGCCGAGATCCGCTACCTACTGAAGCTGGCCGCCGAACTCAAGGCTGCCAAGCAGGCGGGGACGGAGGCGCAGCGGTTGGCGCGCAAGAACATCGCGCTGATCTTCGAGAAGGATTCAACGCGCACGCGGTCCGGCTTCGAGGTCGCAGCCTATGACCAGGGCGCGCATGTCACCTATATCGGACCCTCAGGCAGCCATATCGGCCACAAGGAATCGATGAAGGACACGGCGCGCGTGCTCGGGCGAATGTACGACGCCATCGAGTATCGCGGCTTCAGCCAGCATGAGGCCGAAGAGCTCGCCGCTCATGCCGGGGTGCCGGTCTACAACGGCCTGACCAATGAGGCGCATCCGACCCAGATCCTCGCCGACGTCATGACGATGCGTGAATTCACCCACAAGCACCTGTCGGATATGACGGTCACCTTTGTCGGCGAAGGCCGCGACAACGTCGCGCTCTCGCTGGCGATCGGCGCCGCCAAGCTCGGCATGGACATGCGCATCGCCTCGCCCAGGGCGCTCTGGCCCGAGGAGACGTTCTGCGACCATGTGCGCGAACTGGCCGAACGAAGCGGTGGCCGGTTCCGGCTGGACGAGGACATGGACGACTGTGTCAAGGACGCCGACTTCATCTACACCGACGTCTGGCTGTCGATGGGCGAGGACGAGAGCGCCTGGGGCAAGCGCATCGAATTGCTTACGCCCTATCGGGTGACCCGCGAATTGATGACGGCAACGGGCAACCCGCACACGAAATTCATGCACTGCCTGCCGGCCTTCCACGACGCGACCACCGAGGTCGGCGCGCACGTTCTCCGCGAACACGGCATCGACTGCATGGAGGTGACCGACGAGGTGTTCGAATCCGAGGCGTCGATCGTCTTCGACCAGGCGGAAAACCGCATGCACTCGATCAAGGCGATCCTCGTCGCCACGATCGGCAGCTGACATGCGCATCGTCGTCGCGCTCGGCGGCAACGCCCTCCTGCGGCGTGGCGAACCGATGACGGCCGAGAACCAGCGCGCCAATATCAGGCGCGCGGCGGCCGTCCTCGCCGAACTCGTCGCCGCCGGTCACTCGCTGGTCGTCACGCATGGCAACGGTCCGCAGGTGGGACTTCTCGCCCTGCAGGCGGCGGCTTCGCCCGACGCGCCCTTCCCGCTCGACGTGCTCGACGCGGAGAGCGCCGGTATGATCGGCTATGTGCTGCAGCAGGAACTCGGCAACGTGATCAAGGACAGACTCTTCGCCACCTTGCTGACCCAGGTGAAGGTCGACCCGCTCGACCCCGCCTTCGACAAGCCGACCAAGCCGATCGGCCCCGTCTATGACGAGGCGACGGCGCGAAAGCTCGCCGCGGAACGCGGCTGGAAGATCGCGCCCGACAACGACAAATGGCGCCGCGTCGTGGCCTCGCCCAAGCCGCTCGAAATCCTCGAGCGCGAGGTGCTTGCCTTCCTGATCGAGCGCGGCGTCACCGTCATCTGCGCTGGCGGCGGCGGGATTCCGGTGGTCGAACTGGACGACGGGAGCTTTGCCGGCGTCGAGGCGGTGATCGACAAGGACCTCGCCTCGTCGCTTCTCGCGCGCCAGGTCGGCGCCGACATGCTGCTCATGCTGACCGATGTCGATGCCGTCTATGTCGACTGGGGCACGCCCACGGCGCGCGCGCTCGGCCATGTAGGCGCCTCGGAGATTTCCGCGATGGGCTTTCCGGCGGGGTCCATGGGACCGAAGGTCGAGGCGGCGACTCTTTTTGCCAATACAACCGGAAAGCCGGCGGCAATCGGCCGGCTGGACGATGCGGCGCAGATCGTCGCCGGCACACGCGGCACGCGAATCGATCCGGACGACCGCGCATAGCGGATCGCGGCCACCGCCTTGGGCTTCAGGTGAATAGGAAAAATCGCGGCCAGTCCTCAGCAGGCTGCAATCGTTTCGTGCGCGACGCCTGTGACCGGCGTCGCGCACGCGCTCCCCTACCAGGCGTAGCTGATGCTTGCCGTCGCGGCGTAGCTGTACGCGCCCTTGGCGATGCTGCCGTCGACCATTGCGAGTAGCGAGAAGCCGTTGCGCAGGCTGAGCTCGGCGCCGCCCGAGAGCAGCAGCGAGTTCGACGCTCCTTCCGGGCCATAGACCGTGAACGACGATCCGGGCATGGACTGGAAGCTCGCTGTCGCGTTCATGTCGCCGTTCTCGTCATGTCCCCAGCCGATGCGCGAGCGCAACGTCATGATCGCGTCCGGGGAGAGGATCAGGCTGTGGTCGAACTTGACGCCGATTTCGGTATGCGTCGCCAACGTCGTCTGCGCCGCATAGTCGAGCGCGAAGGCGTTCGAGCCTGATGCGCTGATTTCGCTGTAGGCGTCGGTGCGGAACCGCTGAACCTGCAGGGCCGCATAGGGGGTGATCCCCGAGGAACCGGGCACGATGTCCATATCCGGCAAGGCGAAACGATATCCGGTCTCAATGCGCCCGGAGATATCATAGGCGGAAAAGCCGGCGGTGAAACGGTCACTGACCCCCATCGTCTGGAAGCGCTGCGTGGTGACGTCGTTCCACGCAAAGGCAAGCGCACCGGCGACATAGGCGGCACCGATATCGGTGCGGCCGTAAAGGGCGGCTTGCAGAATATCGCTGTGGCCTTCGCCATAACCGCTGTCGAGGTCGAAATCGGCGCGGCCGCCCGACACGGCGATGCCCAGGCGTGTGTTGGGCAGGACGAGATAGTCGATGCCGGTGGACAGTGAATAGGTCGTGACAGACCTGTCGCTCGCGCCCGTTAGGGCGTTTCCGTCCGCCTTGCCGACATCGCCATGCGCCGCCGCCCAGACATTCCAGAGGCTGGGGTCGAGCCGCTCGTCGCGCGGGGACGCAAGCGCTCCGTCGGGGAAGGCCGAACGACGATTGTCGGCGATCGGACCATAACCGAGCACCCGCACCGTGGCGGGCTCTTCCGGCTGCTCCGGGAAGGGCTGCGTGTCGTCGACCGAGGACGTCTCTTCGCCAAAAGCCACGCTATTGCCCGGCCCCCCCCGTGCGGTGCCGATCTGGCCGAAGATCTGCGACAGGAATGAACTGGTCGCTTGCATGCCCGCGGGCGCAACCGCGCCGGCCGGTCCGCCGGCGATCTGGGCAAGAGCGAGCCGCAATTGATCGGCAGACAGGAAGGCCAGGAAATCTTCCCATTCGGGAGACAGCACGCCGCCGGCCGCGATGAAGTCATCGATCGCATTTGCGACCTCGGTTTGTCCAAGCGTCGTGGTGCCGTCGTCGATCACGTCCCCGACGTCGACAAGCGCCGCGGCGCAGAGGCTGATCGTGTTCGTGTCGAGGGTCACGGCGCCATTGAGCGCAAGCGCCGCGCCGCAGAGGATGTCCGCGCCGGTATTCAGCGTGATGCTCGTCAAGGCCAGGATTTCGCCGGCAAACTGCGTTTCGGTGCCGAGCGTCGCGGAACTGCCGACCACATAGGTGACGTTGCTGCCCTGGGCGCCGTTGATCAGCAGAACGGAGGATGCGCTTGCTGTGGTCAGGGTGCTGCCGATGATGAATACGAACTGCGCGTTCGGATTATTGAGCGCGTTCAGGGTCATGGTGCCGGTCAGTTCGGCCGCCGACTCGAACGCGTAGACGCCCGGGGTCAGTACCAGCCCGCCCAGGTTCTGGCCGGTGAGATTGCTCGTCGCCACGCGTCCGGCGTAATTGTTGTAGGTCGTCTCGAGCTGGCTGTGCGCCAGGTTCGCCACGCCGTTCGCGACATGGATCGTGTAGGGTGCGTTGACGATGCCGGGCGGGAAACCGGTGATCTCGCTGCCGGGGCTGACGCCGACATTGCCGTTGATGACGCTGGATCCCGTGTTCGTCACCGTCGATCCGCCGAGGACTGCAAAACTTTCGAGCGTCTGGGCCCCGGCGTCGCCCCCGAGCGCCAGCACAAGGGGCGCTATGGCCACGACGACAAACTTCGCGGTGGGTAGACCGTTCATCTAGGTATTCTCCGACGTTGCCACCCCCGGCCTTTGATGACAGCGGATTCCTTAACGGATGTTTAAACTGGAGAAATTCTTGGAATTGAACGTAATTCAATTGCGATCGTATAAAGTTTATATCGGGATATCAATCTAACCACTAAAATCAAAATGCGTAGATCAAAAAAATGAACTGGAGTTGTATTTCGTGTTTTACAAAATAGTAAAACCTGTGTTCGAATCTGTTAACTATGTAATACTTCTGGCGCGGACGTTTTATTTTGTTACG
>JAUYMV010000451.1 GCA_030698645.1 Mesorhizobium sp. | reverse complement strand
ACCAGAAGGTCTGGACCGTCGGCCAGTGGGACAATGGCGTGTTCAAGGCTGTCGTCGCCGATGGCCTCGATGTCGCCGGCGATCCGGTGAAGAAGGCCAACTGGTAAGGCGCAGGGCTCCGGGCGGTCGAGGCAGAAGACCCCCTCACCGTCTCGGGCTTCGCCCGAGCCACCTCTCCCCCACTGCGTGGGGGGAGAGGAAACGCCAGACGCCGACGTTGCGGCCGGCCTCCTTCTCCCCGTTCTTCACGGGGAAAAGGTCCGGCAGGGGATGAGGGGCAGCGCTTCCCTCCGTATGAGGGGCGCCATTCCGCCCGAGATTAACCGTCGCCCGCGATCTCCGGGCAAGACCGCGCGGGACGCAGTAGAATAGCTCATGAACATTCTCATCACCGGCATCCTGCTCAGCGGCACCTATGCGCTCGTCGCGCTCGGACTGACGCTGCAATACGGCGTCGCTCGGATCATGAATCTCGGCAATGGCGAGACGCTGGTCGCCGCCTGCTTCGTCGCCTTCTGGCTCTACACGGGCTTTTCGATCAACCCGCTGGTCGGGCTGCTGCTGATCGCGCCGGCCGCCTTCCTCATCAACTGGGGCATCTATGTCGTCGCCCTGCAGCCGCTGGTGAGACGCGCCAAGACCCGCGGCCAGCTCGAGGTCGATTCCATCCTCGCCACCTTCGGCCTGCTGTTTCTGCTGCAGGGGCTGATGATCCTCGGCTTCGGCGGCGAATACCGTTCCTATACATTCCTCGCTGAACGCTTCGACATTCTCGGCAATTCCTACGGCCTCAACCGCGTCGTCGCCTTCGTGGCGGCGACAGTGATCGCCGGGGGCCTGTGGTTCTTCCTCTACCGGACGCGCCAGGGCACCGCGATGCGCGCCGTGGCGGTCGATCCGACTTCGGCCAATCTCGTCGCCATCGACGTCGCGCGCACGGCGGCCATCGCGTTTGCGCTCGGCGGGGCGCTGACCGCCTGCGGCGGCGCGCTCTTGTCGACCTTCTATACGTTCAACGCCTCGATGGGCGTGATCTTCACCATGAAGGCCCTGATCATCGTCATCATGGGCGGCGTGGGCGACGTGCGCGGCGCGGTGGTCGCCGCACTGATCCTCGGCATATCGGAGACGCTGGTCGCCAGCCTCATCGATCCGGGCCTGACGCTGGCCGCGACCTACGCGCTCTTCATCGGCGTGCTGATCTTCCGGCCGCAAGGCCTGTTCGGGAGGGCGCCGACATGACCGCGCTTTCGCCAGACGAACTGCGCGCGCTGGCGATCGGCGCCGTGCTCGTCGCCGTCGCGGCGCTGCTGCCGCTGTTCGACCAGGGCTATTATCTGTCAATCTCGGTGAACATCGTGCTCTACGCGGCGCTGTGCACCGCCTGGGCGCTTTTTTCCGGCCCGACGCACTATGTGTCGCTCGCCACCGCCGCCTTCTACGGTCTCGGCACCTATTCGGTCGGGCTCGGCATCGACATCCTGCCCTACCCGCTACTGGTGCTGATCGCAGCCCTCATCGGCGCGCTGGTGGCCGGCCTCGTCGGCGCCGCGACGCTGCGGATCTCGGGCGTCTATTTCGTCGTCTTCACCTTCGGCCTCGCGGAGTTCGTCCGCCAGATCGTCACCTGGACGCAGACCAAGTTCGCCACCGCGATGGGCCTCTACGTCTTCACCGAATTCACCGAACAGCACATCTACTGGATGCTGCTCGGGCTGACGGCGGTGATCTTCCTGACCGGCTTCCTGATCAACCGCTCGCGGCTCGGCTTCGCGATGACGGT
>JAUYMV010000449.1 GCA_030698645.1 Mesorhizobium sp. | reverse complement strand
CCGAGCGGGCGCGGCGCGCGCAGGCGTCCGACCTTCCGGTCTATGCCGCGCTCGACCTCGGCACCAACAATTGCCGCCTGCTGGTGGCGATCCCGACCAGGCGCGGCGAATTCCGCGTGATCGACGCATTCTCGCGCATCGTGCGGCTTGGCGAAGGGTTGACGTCGACCGGCCGGCTTGGCGACGCGGCCATGGACCGGGCGGTCGAGGCGCTCGCCATCTGCGCCGACAAGCTCAGGAACCGCAACATAAGGCTGTCGCGCCTGATCGCCACCGAGGCCTGCCGGTCGGCCGAGAACGGCAGCCTGTTCCTCGAACGCGTCGAGCGCGAGACGGGCCTGGCTCTCGAAGTCATCGACCGCGAGACCGAGGCGCGGCTCGCCGTGTCCGGCTGCGGCTCGCTGATCGAGCCGGACACGCAGGGCGTCGTGCTGTTCGACATCGGCGGCGGATCGTCCGAGATCGCCTTGATCGACCTGTCGAAGCAGCGCACGCCGAAGCTTGCCGGCCATATCGTGTCGTGGACGTCGCTGCCGGTCGGCGTCGTGTCGCTGGCGGAGCGCTTCGGCGGACGGCACGTGACGCGCGAGGTGTTCGAGGCGATGGTCGCCGACGTCGCCGGCATGCTCGACCGTTTCGACGGACGCCACAGCCTCGCCCACCTCGTCGACGGCGGAAAATTCCACCTGCTCGGCACCTCCGGCACGGTGACGACGCTGGCCGGCGTGTTTCTCGGCCTCGAGCGCTATGACCGCAGGCGGGTGGACGGTCTCTGGATGGAGCGCGCCGACGTCGACGCGATGACCGAGCGACTGCTCGGCTGGGATTTCGCCGCGCGCGTGGCCAATGCATGCATCGGCGCCGACCGCGCCGACCTGGTGCTCGCCGGCTGCGCCATTCTGGAGGCGATCCGCCGCGTCTGGCCGTCGGAGCGGCTGCGCGTCGCCGATCGCGGCCTGCGCGAGGGCATCCTGACCGAACTGATGGCGTCCGACGGCGCATGGCGGCGCGGCCGCAGATGGGGCGAACAGTGAAGAAGCCTGGATCAACCGCCGGCAAGGGCCCGACCGGCAAGACCACCACGAGCAAGGGCGGCACGCGCGTGATGAAGACGCGCATCACCAAGAAGAGCGGGCTGAAGGAATCGTCGCGCCGCTGGCTCGAGCGGCACATGAACGATCCCTACGTGCAGCGCGCCAAGATCGACGGCTACCGCTCGCGCGCGGCCTACAAGCTGATCGAGATCGACGACCGCTACAAGATCCTGAAGCCCGGCATGCGCATCATCGATCTTGGCGCGGCGCCCGGCGGCTGGTGCCAGGTGGTGGCCAGGCGCGTCGGTTCGTCCGACAAGAACCCGCACATCGTCGGCATCGACTATCTGGAGATGGACCCGATCCCGGGCGCCATCCTGCTGCAAATGGACTTCCTCGACGACGCGGCGCCGGCGAAGCTTGCCGAGGCGCTCGGCGGCGAGCCCGACGTGGTGCTCTCCGACATGGCGGCGCCGACCACCGGCCATCGCCGTACCGACCATATCCGCACCATGCATCTGGGCGAAGTGGCGGCCGATTTCGCCATTTCGGTGCTGAAGCCCGGCGGGCATTTCCTGGCCAAGACGTTCCAGGGCGGCGCGGAGGGTACTTTGCTCACCCTGCTAAAGAGGAATTTCACCTCCGTCCACCACGTCAAGCCGCCCTCCTCGCGCGGCGAATCGGTCGAGCTGTTCATGCTGGCCAAGGGGTTCAAGGGCCGCCAGCCGGCGGAGGACACCGACGGCGATGCCGGCGAACGCGGCAGCGACCCCCGCGACGACGACGGCGAAGACTAGCCGGCCGGCGCGATCGGCGTCGCCGCGCGCGACACCGGAACCTTGCCGGATACCGAGCTGCCGGCGTCGGGGCCGAGCCACAGGAAGGGCAGCGCGGCGAGCGCTGTCAGGCCCGCGACGATCAGGAACGCCCAGGTGAACGCCTGAAGCCCGAGCGGCTCCCCGGTGATGAGCGCCGTCGCCTCGAGGATGCCGCCGGCCACCGCGACGCCGAGCGCGATGCTGATCTGCTGGCTCGCCGCGGCGAGCGCCGTCGCCTGGCCGGCGTCCTTCTCGTCGATATCCGCGAACACCAGCGCGTTGACCGAGGTGAAGAACAGCGAGCGCAGGAAGCCCGAGGCAAACAGCACGGCGACGATCACCGGCCATCTGGTGTCCGCCGTGAAGAAGGCGTTGACGGCGATGAAGGCGGCGCCCGCGAGCGCGGCACCGATGAGCACGTTGCGAAAGCCGCCTGCCCGCAGCACGGCGCTCGCCATGAATTTCAGGAGGATCGCGCCGCCGGCCGAGGCGAAGGTCAGCATGCCGGACTGGAACGGCGTCATGCCGAAGCCGAGCTGGAAGAGCAGCGGCAGCAGGAAGGGGACGGC
>JAUYMV010000448.1 GCA_030698645.1 Mesorhizobium sp. | reverse complement strand
CGTCCTTGTCCTCGTATTCGATGAATTCGGTCTCGCCGGCCCGCCGGTGCTCGTCGGCGGCGCGCACGGCGGCGCGATGCGCCAAGGCGTGATCGGGAAAAGTCTCCGAGATCACGTCGCCGACCCTATATGCCCATCCGCCATCGTGCTCGATGACTTCATAGGTGAGATGCGGTGCTGACATGTCGTGATCCTCGGTTGACGTGCGCGTCTCTCGGGAAATCCTATGCGGCGCGGAAGGTTCCGCATCAGGCGTCGGGCATACCTCGGCCTGCGGTTTGACCCGGACCTATTATGCGCCGATCGGTTCGCCGCGACAAACCAGCGCCGCCGCCGCTACCAACTCGTCAGTCGGCGCAGTTGCGGCGTCTTCTTGTGGATGTGCTCGTCCATCCGGCTCCAGAGATGGTCGAGTTCGGCAATCGTCTGGAACAGGAACGGCCCCTTGTTCAACATGACGCATTCCGCGCGCACCGCCATGGCCGCGTCGGTCATTTCGCCGCGCGACGGGATTCCGGTCCGCAACTGGCTTTCCAGCACCTGCGTTGCCCAGATGACCGGGATCTGGGCGGCTTCGCCGAGCCAGAGCAGCTCTTCCTGGATCTCCGCCAGCCGCGCGAAGCCGATCTCCACGGCGAGATCGCCCCTGGCGATCATGATGGCGGTCGGCTGCTTTCCGGCGGCCCGCACCAGCATCGACGGCAGGTTCCCCACCGCGCGCAGTGTCTCGATCTTCAGGACCAGGCCGAGGCTGCGCCAGTCGTCCGGCCGTTCCGCCGCAAGCGCGTCCTGCAGTTCGGCGACGTCGTCCTCGTGCTGCACGAAGGAGAACTCGATGCCGTCGGCGTGATGCGCGGCGAAGGCGAGCGCTTCGCGGTCGTCTTGCGTCAGCGCGGGGACCGAAAAATCGGTGTCGGGAAAGTTGATCCCCTTCTCCGGCTTGAGCTTGTAGCCGTCCTCGTCCGGCCCGGCATGAACCTCGACGACGATGCCCCACGGCTCGACCCGCGTCACGCGCGTCTCGAGCTTGCCGTCGTCGATGAAGACGCGTTCGCCCTTGATTGCCGCCTTGACGGCTTCGCTCAGCGTACATTCGACCGACGGCAGGCTCTTGTCCGCCTGCCGGAGCCGGCCGGGCAACGCGATCGCCAGTTCTTGCCCGACCTGGACGCGCTTCAGGCCCTTTGCCTTGCGCACTTCGCCGGTGCGGATCTTGGGGCCGGCCAGATCCATCATGATCTTCATCCGCCGCCCGGTCTTCGCCGCCGCCGTGTCGACGTGCTGGATCATTTTCGCCCAGGCGTCCGGACCGTCATGCGCGCAGTTGATGCGCAGGGCCTCGACGCCGAGGTCGGTCAATCGCTGCATGAAGCTCTCGTCATCGGCGGCTTCGCTCGGCGCGGTCACCATCAGGTGAATGGGACTGTGCGGCGAGCGCGGTCCGAACAATTCGATCGTCCGGGCGACAAGCCGTTCTTCGCCGGCGAAAAACGCCGGATCCGCCTGAACCGGCGACGCTTCCTTGCCGTCCAGAACGCGCAGGACGGCGCATAGCGCATCCAGCGTCGGCAGAACCCGCCCCTCGGCGCGGCCCAGCGATGACAGGCCGTGCACCATAAGGTCGCGCTGCAGGGATCGGATGTCGCGGCGGCGAAGCGCCAGATAGTGGCTGAAATTCGCGGCGCTCGGCGCAAAAACGGGGCGCTCGACATAGCCTTCCCAGCCGCGCGCGATCTCGCCTGCATCTTCGATCACCCCCGCGCGCAACTCTTCGACCTGCCTGAGCAGGCTTGTCACATCGGAATTGGCCATCGAAGTCCCCGCGAAAAAAGCTTTTCTACGAGCGCGTCGTGACAGTCCGATGAACGCGCGCCCTATGCGTCTTGTATCATGGCGGCGTCGTCAGCCGGAATCGCTCCCCAACCAAGCTGGCTTCTTCGCCGCCTCCCGCTATGATCGCAAAAAAACGCGGGAATCACGGGAAACGCGCATGCACAGGGTCGCCATCACGGGAACCGGCATCTTTACGCCGGAAGAGATCATCACCAACGCCGAACTGGTTGGATCCTACAACGAATACGCAAGGCGTCAGAACGAAATCCACGCCGCGGCGATCGCCGCGGGAACCCACGCCGCGTTGCCGTTCTCCAGCGAGGAATTCGTCTTCAAGGCGTCCGGCATCGAGCGCCGCCATGTCATGAACAAGTCCGGCGTGCTCGACCCCGACATCATGCACCCGGTGTTGCGCGCGCGGACCGATGACGAACTCTCGATCATCGCCGAAATCGACGTCGACGCCGCGCGC
>JAUYMV010000447.1 GCA_030698645.1 Mesorhizobium sp. | reverse complement strand
GTGCGCCGGCTGCTTCAGCTCGGCGAAGGAGACGAGGCGGACGTCATAGGCTTGCCCGACCTCCTCCAGCGCCCAGCGCACCGGCATGTCGCGCGCCAGTCCCTGGCCGCCGTCGGGCGAATTTTTGAAGGCGGTGATGGTTGGCGGCATCGCATGGCTCCTGCGTTCGAATTCCTGCTCGGCGTGTCCGCCTATCTGAACTGGGCCAGTGGCCAGGCGGCGGTCATGATCCAGCCGAAATAGGTGATGAACATCAATCGGTTCGGCCATCCGACCGGAACCTCCGGTCCAAATCCGCCGGCCTTCGGAAGCAGCGTCGCGATGATCGCGATCATGATGACGAGGCCGATCCAGTTGAGATTGGCGAAGCTGAACAGCGCCCGGCGAACGCCGTCCCAGAGCGGATTGCCGACAAGGGCAAAGCTGACCATCTGGGACGCGAGGATGAAGCTCGGGACGCCGATGGCGAAGGCGATGGCATGCAGCCTGGCCGCGGGACTGGCATGCTCCGGGCTGACCGAGATCGGGTCGGTGGGGAAGATCGCGGCAATCGCATAACCGCACGCCGTCGCCAGCAGAAACGCCAGGCCGATCCGCCCCAGTGTCGAGCCGGTGTGCGGCAGCAGCCCGATCGTCAGGGCCACGCTGCCGATGGCCAGCGTGGCGAAACAGGCCGTCATCAGCCAGCCATGACGCCCGATCGCATATTCGCTCACCATGTGCCACGACGGGGACAGGTCCGGCTTGGCGAGATGCAGCCCCGCCAGCAGCAGCACGCCGGTCGCGCCGGCGCCGAACGCCACCCGGCTGAAGAGTTGCGACGCATGAGAACCCGGCGCGAGGCCGTGCAGGATCGCTTCAGGCGACGTCATGATTGTTCTCCCCTCCCCCGCCACAGCCTGACCGGCTTGCCGCAGCGCGCGACCTCGCCCTTCGCCTCGAGGTCGAGCTGCACCGCCTTCAGCCACCAGCCGGCCTTCTCCCCGCCGGGGAACTCGGCTTGCGACAGGCCGGGCAGCAGCGCGGCCTTGGCGTCCGCGACGGTCAGGCCCGGCGGCCCGGACGGCAGCACGGCCATCAGCGCCGCCTTCATCGCCTCGTATTTCGCGCGGTCGACGCGCTGGACGTGGCCGGGCGAGACCACGTTGCGGATCGTGACGCGGGCGCCCTTCGCGGTCTCGCTCGTCTCAGGCATCGATCTGTCCTCCGACTTCGATCTTCGGGCTGCGGAATCCCATGGCGATCCAGGCGCCGAGCAGCTTCGCCATGAAGCCCGGCGACTGGTGCCTGGCGTTCGGCATGTCGTCGGGCAGCGGGGCGACCGCATTGCTGGTCATGGTCCGCATTTCGGGCGCCGGGCGCGCGGCCTCGGGCCAGAGGCCGGCATAAAGGCTCAGCCAGTGGCCGCCCTGGAATTCGAGGAAGAGCGGCGTGTTGCAGCAGGCGGCCGCCACGCGGCGGGTCTTCGATTTCGGCGTCAGCCGGAATTCGCGCAGCCTCTCCCCGCCCGTCGCGAAGCGCACCCGGTCCTTGCGGTAGAGCACGAAATGCGTGCCGCCATTGTCCAGGCGGACGCGTGGCGCGCCGGGCAGCGCCTCCAGCCGTGCGCCCGCCGCGCGGCAGCTGTCGCAATGGCACTCGGCGCTCAGGATCGGCGCCCGCGCCACGTCGATGCGGACTTCACCGCAGGAGCAGGACAGCGTTCCGGTCATTGCTCGGCCTTTCTGTCGAAGATCAGCCTGATGTAGCGGTCGAGATGGTCAAGCCCCTCGCGCGCCAGTTCGGCGTCGTTGCCGGCCTTGGCGACGACGAAGGCGCCCTGGATCACCGTCTGCGTGTGGCGCGCCAGGCTCGCGGCGGTGACGCCGCCGGCCATGCCATGCGCGTCGATCGCCGCCTGGAAGTCGGCCTCCAGCGACGCCGCGTGGCCGAGAATGCTGGCGCCGCAGGCGTCGCGAATCGCCGGCTGGTCGGCAAAGACCTCCTGCGCCATGGTGCCGACCAGGCAGGTGAACGCGGCCAGTTCGCCCTCGATGATCGACTTGCGGAAGGCGACATAGGCGAGCACCCGGTCGAGCGGATCGGCGGGCGCATGATAGGGCGCCGCCGCGAAGAAGGCCGACGTCGTCTCCGCCCAGTGGTCCGCCACCGCGACGCCCAGCTCCTGCTTGCCCCTGAAATGGTGGAAGAACGACCCCTTGCTTACCTCCGCCGCGCGGCAGACGTCGTCGACCGTCGTGGCGGCAAAGCCCTTCGCCAGGATCGTGTCCCGCGCGGCCTCCAGCAGGCGTGTGCGGGCATCGCCGCGTTCGGGGGATCGTCTGGTCGGTCGGGTCATTGCGGAACCATACCAAACGGTCGGTATGCCTGTAAAGCCGCGATCCGCGCCGCGCCTGCGCCCCCCGCTCACCCGTCCTCCCCGTGGATCGATTCCACCACCCTGGGCAGCCAACCCCTTCCCCCCATTCGCCATTCCCCATTCGCCATTCGCCCTCTATCCACCCCCTCCGCCGCCCACCCCATACTCCCGCGACGCATGTGCATGGAGGACGGCAATGGGGGTTTGGAAGCCGATGGACTGGCCGGAGATCGTCGAGACCCACCGCCAGGCGCTGAAGACCGTGCTGGCGGGGCTCCTGGCGCTCGCCGCCTGTCTCGGCGGCCGCCCGACCCTGCCGCGCCATCTGCATCTCAGGGTGATGCGGCTCTTGCGACCGGCCGAATCGGCGGCGCGCAGGCTGATCATCCTGGCGGCGATCCGTCTGCCGATGCCGGAGGTCGCGCCGCCGCGCGTGGCCAAATGGGTTGCGCCGCCGCCGATCCCCTACGGTGTGCGCATCGTCAAGGTCAATCTCGGCCTCGCCGTCGGCCCGCCGCCGCCGAAGCGGCTGCGTGCGCGGGACGCGAGCGCCTCGCCGCGTCCGCCCGCCTTCCAGTTCCTCGATCCGCTGCGCCGCGTCCAGCTGCGCCGCTATCCCGCCCGCGCCAGCGTCCCGCGCATCCTGTTTCCGGGCTACGCCGAGCCGTTCCGCGTCGTGAAACGCCGTTTCGACG
>JAUYMV010000445.1 GCA_030698645.1 Mesorhizobium sp. | reverse complement strand
CTCTCATAATTTTCGGATGCCGGATCGTCCTGATCAGCTACGTCCTCTGAAATGGGTCGGATCAAGCCGCCGGGACTATGCCGACTTTCCGGACGAGGTGCAGGAGGCTTTCGGGTTCGAGCTCTATCTCGCGCAGATCGGTGAGCATCCGCCTTCGGCGAAACCCCTGCGCGGAATGGGAGGCGTGATCGAACTCGTAGAAGACCACCAGGGAGACACGTTTCGCACCGTGTACCTGGCCCGTTTCGAGATGGCCGTCTACGTGCTGCACTGCTTTAAGAAGAAGTCGAAGAGCGGCATAGCGACCCCACAGCATGAAATCGAACTGGTGCGCGCCAGGTTGAGAACCGCCGAGGCGGATGCGTCCGTTTTAAAGGATAAGACTCGATGACCGAAATCTACGAGGGGCAACCCAATATCTTCGCCGAGATCGGCGTCGCCGATCCGGAGACACATCTGCTCAAGGCGAAGCTCGTCGTGGAGATCGTCCGACTGGTTCGGGAGCGACGGCTGACACAATCAGTGGCTGGCGCGCTGATGGGGATCAGCCAGCCGGAGGTCTCGCGCATGTTCAGAGGCCATTTTCGAGAGTATTCCGTCGAACGCCTGATGGAGTTCCTGACTGCCTTTGATCGTGACGTGGACATCGTGGTCAAGCGACGCGATGGTAAGGGCAGCAAGGGTCAGATCACGATCCGCAACGAGGCGGCCTGATCACTCTGCCATCGCCACCAGCGCATCCGGATCGTAGCCGAGCCTGATCGTCGCGCCGAGCGGCAGGTCGTCGGCACCGAAATCGTTGGTTTCCGTCACCGAGAGCGGCTTTTCCATGCCGGGGATCTCGACCAGCAGATGGGTGATCTCGCCAAAATAGTGGCGCTCGATGACGGTGCCCTTGACCTCGTGCTTCGCGGTCGCGTCGTCCCACCGCACGCGCAGCCGCTCGGGCCTGATGCCGAGCGTCGCCGAGCGGCCGGCCGGCGCGAAGGCTGGCGGGCGTTCGGTCTTTACCCGGCCGAAGCCCTGCGTATCGACGGTGATCGACTGGCCGTTCTCCTCGACGATCTCGGCCTTGACGAAGTTCATGCCGCCGAGGAAATCGGCCACCTGGCGGTTGACCGGGCGCTGGTAGATCTCCTTCGGCGAGGCGATCTGCGCGATGCGGCCGCCGAACATGACCGCGATGCGGTCCGACATGGCGAGCGCCTCGTACTGGTCGTGCGTCACCAGGATGAAGGTGATGCCGACCGCCTGCTGCAGGCGGCGCAGTTCCACCTGCATCTGCTCGCGCAGCTTCTTGTCCAGCGCCGACAGCGGCTCGTCGAGCAGCAGCACCTTCGGCCGCATGACGAGCGCACGCGCCAGCGCGACGCGCTGGCGCTGGCCGCCGGAGAGTTCGGTGGCGCCGCGATTGTCGAGGCCGGCGAGCGAGACCATCTCCAGCGCCTCGGTGACGCGACGCTTTTCCTCCACCGCGCCGAGCTTCAGCCGCTTGAGGCCATAGGCGACGTTCTCGCCGACCTTGAGATGCGGAAAGATGGCGTAGCTCTGAAAAACCATGTTGGTCGGCCGCGCATTGGCCGGGATGCCGTCCATCGGCTGGCCGTCGATCGAGATGGAGCCCGATGTCGGCTGGTCGAGGCCGGCGATCATGCGCAGGAGCGTGGTCTTGCCGCAGCCGGACGGACCGAGAAGCGAAAAAAACTCGCCCTCCTTGATGGTCAGCGTCGCATGGTCGAGCGCATGGAAGTCGCCATAGCTCTTGGTGACATCGTCGATCTGGATCATCGTGCGCTCAGGCAAGCAGGCCTCCCGTGGTCTGCGTGCGCGCGGCGGCGCGCCGGCGCATGATTTCGGCGACGGTCAGCAGGACCATGGAGGCGACGAGCAGCAGCGTGCCGAGCGCCAGCACGGAGGGCAGCTTGGCGGCGAAGCGCAACTGGCCCCAGACATAGACCGGCAGGGTCACGTCGTTGCCGCCGAGGAAGAAGGCCATGATGAAATCGTCGAGCGAGATGGTGAAGGAGACGAGCAGGCTGGAGATGATCGCCGGCGTCATCATCGGCAGCGTCACGCGTCGGAAGGTGCCGGCGGTCGTCTCGCCGAGATCGGCCGACGCCTCTTCCAGGCTGCGGTCGAACCCCTCGAAGCCCGAGATCAGCACCGAGATCGAATAGGGTACGCAGATCAGCACATGGCCGAGCGTGACCGTCAGGAGCGACAGCGACAGGCCGGCCGACAGCAGGACGATCAGCAGCGACACCGCGACGATGATCTCGGGCATCACCAGCGGCGCCATGATCAGCCCGTTCATCGCGCGCTGGCCGCGGAAGCGGTAGCGCGTGACGGCGCGCGCGGCGCAGATGCCGAGAACCGTGGCGAGCACCGCCGCCGAGACGCCGACGATGAGGCTGTTCCACGCCGCGTCGAGCAGCGCCGGCGTCTTCGGCAGGCCTTCGTACCATTTCAGCGTCAGGCCGGTGAGCGGGAATTTCGGCGTCGCCGACAGGTTGACCGAAAAGATCGGCAGCAGCATCACCGGCAAATAGAGGAACAGCACGAACAGCGCCGCATAGGCCGGCAGCCAGTTGGCGAGGAGCCGGCGCGGCAGGCTCATCGGAACGCCCTGACCAGCGCGCGCAGCGACATGACCGAGACGAAGGCCATGGCCGTGACGGCGAGCATGGTGGTCACCGAGAGCGCGGCGCCGAGCGGCTTGTTCATGGCGCGGCCGAACTGCGCCTGGATCGCGTTGGCGATCATGACGCCGTCGGTACCGCCGACCATTTTGGGCGTCACGTAGTCGCCGACCGTCGGGATCATGACGATGAGCAGCGCCGCGATGACGCCCGGCAGCGACAGCGGCAGCGTGACGCGCAGGAAGGAGCGCACCGGCCCGTCGCCGAGATCGGTCGCCGCCTCGATCAGCGTGCGGTCGACCTTCTCCAGCGAGACGAAGATCGGCAGGATGGCAAACGCCACCCAGGCATGCGTCAGCGTGATCAGCACGGCGGTCGAGTTGTAGAGCAGTGCGCTCGAAGGCTCGTCGGTGATGCCCAGCCCCATCAGCGCCGAATTCAGCACGCCCGAATAGCCGAGGATGACCTTCCACGACATGACGCGCAGCAGATAGCTGGTCCAGAACGGGATGGTGATGACGAAGAGCCACAGCCCCTTGTGCCGGCCGCCGTGGAACGAGATGAAATAGGCGACCGGATAGGCAAGGCACACGGTGGTGACGCTGACGGTGAGCGAGATGAACAGAGAGCGGAGCAGAAGGTCCTGGTAGATCGGCTCGAACAGCGCCTGGCGATAATTGTCGAGTGTCAATGTCGTGTCGACGGTCAGATAGGTCTGCGACCAGAACGAGTGCGCGATGACGACGACGATCGGCAGGCCAAGCAGGGCGAGAGCGTACAGGAAGGGTGGCGCGATCAGCGTGTAGCCCTTGGCCTCTTCGGACTTGAGGAAGGAAGCCGGCGCGGCGCGCGGCGCGCGATACGGGGTCGTTCCTTCCAGGGCCGCCGTCATTGCGCGGCTCCGTTGGCGGTGGCGCTCCACAAGGGCGGTATGAGGCGTCGTGCCATCGCTCGTCCCGTCGCGGTGCTGGCGGGCCGCAGGTTGGCATTCCAGCTTTTCAGCATCTTGAACGGAAAGGCGGATTGAAATCAAGTGCCATTTCTGGGATATTGATTGAACGGACATTCAATATGATGCGATTTGTCACGCAATTACGGTATCTTGTCCGGGTGTGGATTTTCGCACATTCCAGCGTGACCTGATCTGGGAGGCCGATATGGCTGCTGCCGAGAAATTCGATGTGGACGGGTCGGCGGGGATGCACGCGGCAACCGTCGAGCGCGCCGAGCGGCATCTGATGCAGCCGTGGCCGACCGCGGGCGCGATCGGCGCCGAGGCGCGCAGTCTGATCGGCAGCGGCGACGGCATCTACATCGTCGACGGCGACGGCAAGCGGCTGATCGACGGTCCGGCCGGCATGTGGTGCGTCAATGTCGGCCACCGCCGCGAGGAGCTGGCGCGGGTCATGCACGACCAGGCCATGCAGCTTTCCTACAACACCCCCTGGTACACGATGAATTCGCCCTCGGTGGAGCTCGCCGAGCGCCTGGCGGCGCACGCGCCGGGCGATCTCAACCATGTCTTCTTCACCACCGGCGGCTCGTCCGCGGTCGAGACGGCGCTGCGCTTCATGCAGTTCTACAACAATGTGCGCGGCCGGCCGGAGAAGAAGCTGATCCTGTCGCGCGCCGGCGCCTATCACGGCTCGACCTATCTGTCGGCCTCGCTCAACGGCCGCCCGCGCGACCGCGACTGGATGGACGGCGCCGACGAGCTTGTGGTCAAGCTGTCGTCGCCGAACCCGTTCCGCCGGCCGGCGGGGATGTCCGTCGCGGCCTTCGCCGACATGCTGGTGGCCGAATTCCGCGACACGGTGGCGCGCATCGGCGCGGACCGCATCGGCGCCTTCGTGGCCGAGCCGGTGCAGGCGTCGGGCGGCGTCATCGTGCCGCCGGAGGGCTACCTGCCGCGCATCGCCGAAATCTGCCGCGCCAACGAGATCCTCTATGTCTCAGACGAGGTCGTCACGGCCTTCGGCCGCATCGGCCATGTCTTCGCGACGGAGCACGTCTTCGGCGCGGCGCCCGACATGATCACCTTCGCCAAGGGCGTCACGTCGGGCTATTTCCCGCTCGGCGGCGTGATGATCTCGGACCGGTTGATGGAGGAACTACGCCGCTCCAACCACCCGGACGCCATGTTCGCGCACGGGCTGACCTATTCCAGCCACCCGGTCGGCTGCGCCGTGGCGCTCGCCAATCTCGACCTGCTCGAAGGCGGCATTCTCGACCACGCACGAGCGGTCGCGCCCTATTTCCAGGCGCGGCTGAAGACGCTGGAGGATCTCGACATCGTCGGCGAGGTGCGCGGCGCGGGGCTGATGGCCTGCGTCGAATGCGTCGCGGACCGCGAGAGCAACAATCCGCTGAAGCTCGACAACGAGGTCGGCAAGCGCATCGACGCGCACTGCCACGAGCTCGGCCTGCTGGTGCGGCCGCTGATCAACATGTGCGTGATGTCGCCGCCGCTGGTCATCAGCCGAGCGCAGATCGACGACATGGTCGCCATCCTGCGCGAGGGCATATCGCGGACGATGGACGATCTGCGGAAAGAGGGCGTCTGGCGGGGCTGAGCCCCAGCTGGAGCAGAATCTACTTCCGGCTCCCCAGCGCTTCGTTCAGGCTCCAGATGTCCTTCTCGTCGGGCGCCGTCTCGAGGTTGAGCACCGGCAGGGCGGCGCGCAGATGGTCGTGGTGGCTGCGCACGCCCATTTCCAGATCGGAGAGATAGAAGCCTTCGAAGGCCTTTGAGAGCATCGACTCGTTCGACCACTCCGAGAGCTGGATGTCCTCCGCCATCGTGTCGCGGTCGATGCGGAAGGCGAGGTAGCGCGCGGCGGCCTGTTCGCGGCTCTCGTCGCGGTAGCGGTAGATCGCGCCGCGCAAGAGCGTCTCGCCGGTCGACAGCGGGAATTCCTGGTAGAACTGCACCGATTCCGGCTGCACCGCGATGACGGCGTTCGGGAAGATGCCGTAATAGATCCAGGCCTTCTTGAGATCGTCTGGCAGGCGCGCCGGCTCGGGCGCGATGCGGACGTAGTTGCGCACGCTCCAGCGCCGGCCCGCGTGCGGATTGTAGGTTGCAAAGGAGCGCGAGACCCCGTTGACGAAGGGTTCGTCGTAATAGGTCGCGCCGTAGAGATCCTGCAGCGCGGGATGCGCCATGGCGACGTGGTAGCCCTCGTTGTCGACGTCGCGCACCGACTTCCAGTTGACCTTCGACACGCTCGACCAGATGCCGTAGCTGGGCACCATGTCGGCGATGCCGTAATGCGCGATCTCCGCCTCGTGCGGGCGCATCAGCTCGGCGACCGAAGGCTGCGGCCCGCTGCGGAAGCGGATGAAGATGAAGCCCATCCAGACTTCGAGATCGAGCTGCCTGAGGCCAAACTCGGTCTTGTCGAGTTCGGGAAACGAACGCGGCCGGGCCGCTCCGCGCAGCGTGCCGTCCAGATTGTAGACCCAGCCGTGGAACGGGCAGACCAGCGCGTTCTTGCAGTTGCCCTGGTTCTCGGCGACGACGCGCGAGCCGCGGTGCCGGCACATGTTGTGGAAACCGCGCACCACGCCGTCCTTGCCGCGCACCACGAGCGCGCGCTCGCCGACCACGTCCATGGCGAGATAGTCGCCCGCCTCCGGCACGTCGGACACATGGCCGACGATCTGCCAGTGGTTGCGGAACACCTGCTCCTTCTCGAGATCGAGAAGTGCCGGACTGTGATAGCTCCACCCTGGGAGACCGCTGCGATCCCAATCGTTCGGGGACGTCAGCTCGCTGGCGTGCTGGGTCATGAAAACCTCTTGTTATTATTGAATGATCGTTCAATATAATCATATTTAGCGTTCATTTGCAATGCCTTATGAATTGATGTCATTTTTCGGGCAGAGAACCGGCAGCCGGCAAACGCGGGCCGGACGATCTCCCCGCCGCGTGGAGCCGCCGAAAAACGCGGGGATTTCCGCGCCTTAGCCGGGCCGTGCGCCGACGCCGCCCTGGCGGTTTCCGCAGGTCGATTCTGCGACAGCGACGCGGCCACCGCATCGACTACGATAGAGGTCCGAACGAGAGCCGCAGGACCGCAGCATGATCCCCGTCATCGACATCGCACCGCTGTTTGGACCCGCTTCGCCGGAACGCGAATTCGCCGACCGGGCGATCATGCAGGCGGCGGCCGGCATCGGCTTCATGACCGTCACCGGATTTCCCGCCGCAAGCCTCCTCACGCCGGAAGCGCGCGGCCGGCTGCTCGGCATCTTCGGCCTGCCCGACGCGGAGAAGGCAAAGCTGCTGCGCTGGAATTTCGATCCGACGAAGACCAATCTCTACCGCGGCTGGTTCCCGCTGCAGGACGCCGTGCCGTCCTACAAGGAGGGCATCGATATGGGACCCGATGTCGCTTACGGACCGGGCCGGGTCGCCGGAGACGATCCGCTCTGCGAGGCGACGCCGATACCGCCGGAGAGCCTCCTGCCCGGCTGGCGCGGAGCGGCGGCGGACTATTATGTCGCGATGGAGGAGACCGGCGCGGCGCTGATGCGCGCCGTCGCGCGCGGGCTCGGACTGCCCGAGACCGTGTTCGACGATGCCTTTGTCGACGGCATCTCGACGCTGCGCCTGACGCGCTATCCGCTGCGCGCGGCCGCGCATGGCGACGCGGATTTCAGCGTCGAGCACAAGGGCGAGCGGCGTCAGCTGATCGGCGGCGCGCATGTCGATTCGGGCTTCGTGACATTGCTGGCGCAAGATGGCGTCGAGGGGTTGCAGGCGCAAAACCATGATGGCGAGTGGATCGACGTGCCGCCGGCCGACGGAACGCTGGCGGTCAATTTCGGCAAGCTGCTCGACCGCTGGACCGGCGGGCGCGTCCGCGCGACGCTGCACCGGGTCGTCGCGCCCGACCGCGAGCGCTTCTCGATCCCGTTCTTCTACGAACCGCGCGTCGATGCCGAGATCGCGCCGCTGCCGATCGAAGGCGCGGAGCCCTTCGAGCCGTTTCTCTACGGCGACTATCTGTGGGACGCGGCGACGCGCTTCGTCGAGCAGCAGGGCATTCGCCATATGCGCCAGCCGCGCAGGGCGACGGCCTAGACTGCGCGCAGGCGGACGCCTCGTGGAATAGGTGGGATCGGTCGTCATCCCGGAGCCCAGAGGCCATCCGGGATGACGAGCGCTTGGAACTAGCGCGTCAGCGTGATCTGGCTGGTGACGATGCTGGCGCCCGTCTCGGGGTGCTGGTCGGTGGTCGTCAGGCGCATGCCGTTCTCGCCCATTTTCTCGATCGTCATCTGCGCGACGCGGTCGCCATTGACCTCCTTGGCCCACTTGATGCCGAGATTGATCGAATTGCCGCTGCGCGAGCCGTTGAGGCCGGCGGTGCCGGTACCGGCGCCGACATAGGAGCCACGGTAGTTGCCGCCGGTGGTCTTAAGGTCGGCACTGATGGCGCGCGAGAAGACCGCCAACGCCCGGCACTTGCCGTCGAGTGAAAGCGAGGCGTCCGTGGTGTCCGAGGCGAAGGTGCAGGTCACGTTCATCGGCTTGGAATCGGCGCGGACCTTGACGGTGCCCTTGCCGCTCCAATTGCCTTGCAGCGATTTCAGGAACTCGGCTTCGGTGGCCTGCGCGGCGTGTGCGCTTGCGAAGACGGAGGCGACGACAAGCAGGCTGGTCATGAGTTTTGTCATGATGGACTTTCCACGGATGGTGAGGGGGATTGAGCGGGAGTTGTGACTGCTAACCCGCCGCGGCCGATATGGTTCCCGCAGCCTATTGAGCCAATGGCCGCGAGACTGCGGATGGCCGCGGATTTGCCCTGCACCCGTTTTGACGATTGCCCGCTGCGGCCGCCTTGGCTAGCTTGACGCTAAGTCATCTCGAAAGAGGAGCAACGGCATGTGGCCGCGGTGGGGATTTGCGATCTGTCTCATGGCCGTTGCGTCGATCGGCGCAAAGGCGATCGCGGCCGACCGGTCGATCATCGTGCTCGACGCATCCGGCTCGATGTGGGCGCAGATTGACGGCAAGTCGCGCATCGAAATCGCCCGCGACACGCTGCGAACCGTGCTCCCCACCCTGCCCGCCGATGAGGAACTCGGCCTGATGGCCTATGGACATCGGGAGAAAGGATCCTGCGACGACATCCAGTTGCTCGTCGCGCCGGCCAGAGGCACGGCGAACGCCATCCAGATCGTGGTCGATGCCATCAATCCGAAAGGCAAGACGCCGCTTTCGGAAGCGGTGAAACGCGCCGCCGAAGAGCTGAAATATACCGAGGAGAAGGCGACAGTCATCCTCATCACCGACGGACTCGAGACCTGCAACGCCGATCCCTGCGCGCTGGCGACGGAACTGGAA
>JAUYMV010000441.1 GCA_030698645.1 Mesorhizobium sp. | reverse complement strand
CCATCGCACCGCCTTCGACTGGCTGTCGCGCGAACCGGCCGAGGTCGACAAATACGTCGCCGACCCGCTGTGCGGCTGGGACGCCTCGGTCGGCATGTGGCGCGACATCTTCGGCTTCATCTTCGCAGGCGCAGACGACGCCAATTTCGCCGGCATCCGCCGCGACCTGCCGGTCAACCTCGTCGGCGGCGAAAAGGACCCGGCCACCGATGGCGGCAAGGCCGTCACCCATCTGGCGTCGCGCATGGCCCGGATGGGCTTTTCGAATCTGAAATCAACGATCTATCCGGAAACCCGCCACGAGAGTCTCAACGAGGTGAATCGAGACATCATCATGGCCGAATTCGGGGATTGGCTGGACAGGGTCGTGCCTGGGCGTTGAGAATCTCCCTCACACTCCCAGGCTGTCCCTGACCCGTCCATAGATCAGACGCGCCGTCACGCCGATGCGGGCAAAACGGCGGAACGGGAAGGGCGTCAGCCCGGTCACAGGAATCGGTATCGGCGCCGTGTCGCCGGCGATTCGGGCGGCCAGCGCCTTGCCCATGGCCGTCGCCGTGGCAATGCCGCGCCCGTTGTAGCCGAGCCAGATATGCACGCCCGGCGCCGGCTCGTGCAGATGGATGTATTTGTCCTCGGTGATCGCCACCTTGCCGCTCCACGCATGGCGCCAGCGCATCTGCCCCAGCTCCGGCCACAGCCGCACCGCATAGGCGATCAGATGTCGCGCATCGTCGATGCCCCGCAGGGGTCGCTGCACGCTGCGTCCGCCCATCAGCAGCCGGTTCTGCGCGTCGAGGCGATAATAGACGGTGTTCAGCCCGACCTCGAACAGCACGCTGCCGGACGGCAGGACCCGCGCCGCGAGTTCCGCCGGCAGCGGCTCGGTGGCGACGATGGTCGAGTAGACCGGCACCAGAGTCTCGGCGAGGCCCGGCCAGAGCGCGCCGGTATAGCCGTTGGTGGCGATCACGACATGCTCGGCCTCGACCGCGCCGCCGGGCGCGGCGACGCGCCAGCCGGCGCCGTG
>JAUYMV010000433.1 GCA_030698645.1 Mesorhizobium sp. | reverse complement strand
GACGGCGGGGACGGCCGGGCCGCCGCCCAGCGCCAGCATCAGCCCGATTCGGGCAAGCGGAAGTCGGGCGAATGTGGAATTCATGCGGAAGGGCTCCTGTGGCGTTTCAAAACGCGATCCAAAACGGCCGATTCTTGGCGGTTTTTCACACGCGCGGCCTTGGCGGCGCGACGTTGACATCGATGGTAGCCCCTCTTATCTGTCCTTCGACTTGGCGTCCAGAACCGTTTTCCGGGCGCTTTTTTGATGATCGACCCGCCCCTGTCCCCATGCCGGCGGCCCTGGTCCGGCGCTCCCGCCGCCAGGTTTCTGATTGAAAGGACCATTTGATGGTCAGCTTTGGCGGTCTAGCCCGCAAGATTTTCGGTTCGTCGAACGACCGGCGCGTCAAGGCGACGCGGCCCCGGGTCGAGGCGATCAACGCGCTCGAAGCGGAAATGCAGGCGCTGAGCGACGAGCAGCTGCGCGGCCGCACCGCGGAGTTCCGCCAGCAGATCGCCAATGGCGCGACGCTCGACCAGCTTCTCGTGCCGGCGTTCGCGACCGTTCGCGAGGCCGCCAAGCGGGTGCTGGGCATGCGCCCGTTCGACGTGCAGCTGATCGGCGGCATGGTGCTGCACGAAGGCAGCATCGCCGAGATGCGCACCGGCGAGGGCAAGACGCTCGTCGCCACCCTGCCGGTCTATCTGAACGCGCTCGAAGGCAAGGGCGTCCACGTCGTCACCGTCAACGACTACCTCGCCAAGCGCGACGCCGAATGGATGGCGCGCATCTACAGCTTCCTCGGCCTCACCACCGGCATCATCGTGCATGGCCTCTCCGACGAGGAGCGCAAGGCCGCCTATGCCTGCGACGTCACCTACGCGACCAACAACGAGCTCGGCTTCGACTATCTGCGCGACAACATGAAATACGACCGCGCCCAGATGGTCCAGCGCGGTCACAATTTCGGCATCGTCGACGAAGTCGACTCGATCCTGGTCGACGAGGCGCGCACGCCGCTGATCATTTCCGGTCCCCTCGAGGATCGTTCCGAAATGTACAACACGGTCGACGCCTTCATGCTCCAGCTCCAGCCGTCCGACTACGAGATCGACGAGAAGCAGCGCACCTCGACGTTCACCGAGGAAGGCACCGAGAAGCTGGAGAACCTGCTGCGCGCGGCCGGCCACCTCAAGGGCGAGTCGCTCTACGACATCGAGAATGTCGGCATCGTGCACCACGTCAACAACGCGCTGAAGGCACACCGTCTGTTCCAGCGCGACCGCGACTACATCGTGCGCAATGGCGAGATCGTCATCATCGACGAGTTCACCGGCCGTATGATGC
>JAUYMV010000432.1 GCA_030698645.1 Mesorhizobium sp. | reverse complement strand
GCAGCGCCGCCGCCGAGCGCTGGCGCAGGCGCGCATCGTCGCCGCCCTGCACGATGCCGAACATCGCCTTGCCCGGCTGCTCGCCGAACGCGATCCTGCAGCGCTCCGCCCAGCGCAGCGACATCTCCATCGCGCGTTCGATCTCGATGGGCTTCGCCGGCAGGGCCACGCATTCGTCGAGCTGCATCTGGATGTCGGAATCGAGCAGGCCCTGGATCTCGATCGACCGCTCCGGGCTCATCTCGTGCGCCGAGCCGTCGATATGCGAGCGGAAGGTGACGCCCTGTTCGTTCAGCTTTCTAAGCTTCGACAGCGACATCACCTGGAAGCCGCCGGAATCGGTCAGGATCGGATACGGCCAGCGCGCGAACGCGTGCAACCCGCCGAGCCTGGCCACGCGCTCGGCGCCTGGCCGCAGCATCAGGTGGTAGGTGTTGCCGAGGATGATGTCCGCCCCCGTCCCACGCACCTGGTCCATATACATGGCCTTGACCGTGCCGCCGGTGCCGACCGGCATGAAGGCCGGCGTCGCCACCGTGCCGCGCGGCATGGCGATCTCGCCGGCGCGCGCATGCCCGTCGGTGGCGTCGACGCGGAAGGTGAATTGCTCCGTCATTCTTTGAAAACAGATCGTTCAATGACTGGATTTGCCAAGCCAGGCAGGTTCAGCCGCGGAAAATTTCCCTTTAGTCGTCCAGCGAGGCCATACGCTATGCATACCGCCTCCTTCGCATCATCTTTAGCGATTTCCTGGGTGAGCGTTCGCCTCTCAAGAGCCCTGCGAAAAAGACGCATTTGATCGTCTGGGCCTCTTTCATGGGCCAGATTATTTCTGATTTTATGGAGCCTATCAACGCGATCTAGAACGATTTGGTCGACCAGTTTGAGTTCACGAAAAGACTTCAATGTTTGTCCGAAACCAAGCTTAGCAGTGTCTCTTCCGGCTGTTTCGACACAGTCAGTCACAACTCGCTCTAGAAACGCGTCTGCAGATATAATCGCGACGGCATACATTCCGTAGACATACGCTGACAGGCACTCACGTAGGAGCATGCTGTCTTCTTCATCGAGCATAAGGTTTCCGGTGTAAGGCAAATGAGCCATGCACCAATCCGCTCTGCCGCACATTTCGTCCCAGC
>JAUYMV010000416.1 GCA_030698645.1 Mesorhizobium sp. | reverse complement strand
ACCGTGATGCGCACCAGCTCCGACCCGGCGCGATGCAGCGCCGCGACCTGCGCCACCGTCGCGTCGATGTCGGCGGTGTCGGTATTGGTCATCGACTGCACGACCACCGGCGCGCCGCCGCCGACGACGACGCCGCCGACGGACACGCCGACGCTGGTGCGCCGCGGCGCCGGCCCGGTGGACGGCCGCGCAAATACCGGCGCGCCGGAAAGCGCCGGGGCGATGGGCGGGGAAAGGGTCGAAACAGTGCCGGTCATGGCCGGTCTCCGCGACGGGTCTGGTTGGCCATGAGGTGGCAAGGGCCGGCCGCTATGTCAAGCGGAAGGGCACCCGGCTGGCGGCGCGGGGATGACTCCTCGCCGCTGCGGGCCCGGAGCGGGATTAATCCTTCGATAAGGAATGAGGCATAGCACAAGGTCCGATGGTTTCGCACGATGGCGTGAAGGGTTCCACTGGCCCAGTCTCCTGCCCCGGCTTGTCCAGATCGACCTGAGCGCTTGCGCCGGGGAAACCGCATTGATGCCAATTTCGCTCTAGCGTTCCGGACCGCGGCCGCGCCGCGCGCAACGCAGGCCCGGGTGCGGAAGCACGATGCCCGGTTCGAGCGGGCGTTGGGCCGCTTGCGCCTGCCATCGAAGGAGATGCCGTGATGAGATCGCTGGGAATGTCGGCGGCCGTTCTCGGCATGCTCGCTGCGCTCGCAACTCCGGACTCCGCCTTTGCCGGAACGCTTCGGATCGGCGGGACGGGAGCGGTCACCGAGGGGTTGATACAGCTCGCCCCCGCATTCGAAGCTGAGACGGGAGTGCGCCTCGAGGTCATCCCGAGCCTCGGCACGGGCGGCGCGAACGCCGCGGTCGCCGACGGCGTAATCGGCATGTCCGTCGCGGGACGCGACTTGAAGGATTCCGAGGCCGCCAGGGGCCTGATCGTCGCCGGTGCCCTCCGAACGCCTTTCGGCCTTGCCACGTCCAGGCCGGGACCGGACAACATCGCCAGCGGCGACGTTGCCGGGCTCTACCGCGACCTCGCTCCGGTTTGGCCAGATGGCGCCCCTGTCCTGATCGTGCTGCGCCCGGTCGACGAAAGCGACAATCAGGTGCTCGGCCGCCTCTTTCCGGGCATGGCGGACGCCGTCGCGCAGGCGCGGTTGCGTCCCGACCTCACGGTCGCCGCCACCGACCAGGACAATGTGGACATGGCCGAGACGACCCCCGGATCGCTCGTCAGCGCCACGCTGCTGCAGATCGCAAGTGAAAAGCGCGATCTCCGCTTCGTCGCCATCGACGGCGTCGCGCCGAGCCTGCGGACCTATCTGGACGGCACCTATCCCTATGGCAAGACGCTTTATCTGGTCGTCGCTGCCGATCTCAGCCCGGAGGCGGCGGCTTTCCTGGCCTTCGTCGCGTCACCCGCCGCCGAACCCCTGCTCCGCGAGGCCGGTGTCGTCATGGACAGAAAATGATCGAACCGCGCAGGAGACTGAAGTCCCTCGTCGTCGGCCTTGGGCTTTCGGCCGCGCTCGCCGTCGCAGTTCTGATACCGGCGGGCTACTTTGCCATGGCTCATGGCGACAGGGCCTATGAGGTCGACTTCTCGGCGCGCCTCAAGGCGTCGCGCCTGGCGAAATACATCTATTCGCACCGGACGCTCTGGCAGTACCAGACCCTGCGGCTTGCCGCGCTGATCGAGGTGCCGGAGGCCGACGAGACCGGAACCCGGCAGCGCATCTTCGACGCGGGCGGAAAACTGGTCATGGAAACCGGCCAGGCCCCCGTTTTCCCGGTTATTGAGCGAAGCGCGCCGATCGTCGTCGCAGGTTCGCAGGTCGGGAGTATCCAGACCGCGGCCAGCTACCGCGATGTGGTGGTCGGAACCGGCATCGCCGCCCTGTTCGGCGCACTGCTCGGATTCGGCATTTTCTTTGTGCTTCGGATTCTGCCACTTCGCGTCATCGACCAGACGCTCGGCGCGCTCGAAACGCAGACGCTTCGATTCGAGACCTCCCTGGACAACATGTCACACGGTCTTTGCATGTTCGACGCGGACCGGCGCCTGGTCGTGTCAAACCGGCGCTACTGCGAAATGTTCGGCCTGAATCCGGCACAGATCGCGCCCGGCATGACGGAATCGCAGTTGATGAAACTCGCGATGGACGAACCGGGCAGGGTGAACTCTGCCGAAGCCGTAAGC
This sequence comes from Mesorhizobium sp., assembly GCA_030698645.1. Lineage (GTDB taxonomy): Bacteria > Pseudomonadota > Alphaproteobacteria > Rhizobiales > Rhizobiaceae > Mesorhizobium_A. Next base: position 3,239 of record JAUYMV010000416.1, on the reverse strand, counting down.
CGTACAGTCGAGGAAGCCGGGGTGCTGCACCGTGCCAACGGCAACCTTATCGCGGTTCTGCGGCGCCCCATGGCGAATGGCGGTGAGGTCGTCACCTACGAGGACATTACCGAACGAAGGCTTACCGAAGCCAAGATGGTGCACATGGCGCGCCACGACCCGCTGACCAATCTGCCCAATCGCCGCCTCTTCCACGAGGAACTCGAACACGCGCTGAGCCACGCCGAGGCGGGAGAAAAGATCGCCGTGCTCTTTCTCGACATCGACCATTTCAAGAGCGTGAACGACAGCCTGGGGCATCCGGTCGGCGACGAGCTTCTCAGGGCTGTCACCCAACGACTGCTCGGCGCAGTCCGGGCTGCCGACACGATCGCGCGTCTTGGCGGCGACGAGTTCGCCATCGTCCAGGCGCATGCCGCCCAGCCCTCGAACTCGACCATTCTCGCGGCGCGGCTGATCGAGATCATGGCGGTTCCCTTCCTCATCGCCGGCAACGAGGTCGTCATCGGCACGAGCATCGGGATCGCCCTTTCGCCGGACGACGGCACCGAGCCGCAACAGTTGCTGAGGAACGCCGACATGGCGCTCTATCGCGCCAAGGAGGACGGGCGCGGCATCCACCGCTTCTACGAATCGCAGATGGACGCGCGCGCGAAGCAGCGGCGCGCCCTGGAGATAGAACTGCGGCACGCCTTGCAGATGAATGAATTCACGCTCTTCTACCAGCCGACCGTCGACACCGGATCGGAACTCGTCACGGGTTTCGAGGCGCTGTTGCGCTGGCGCCACCCGACCCGTGGCTTGATCCAGCCCGACGATTTCATCCCGATGGCCGAGGAGACGGGCCTGATCGTGCCGATAAGTGAATGGATCTTCGGCAAGGCCTGCAGGGAGGCCGTGAAATGGCCCGACAACATCACGGTTGCTGTCAACCTCTCGCCGGTCCAGCTGAAAAGCCCGAACCTGGTGTTGGCGGTGAAGGCGGCGCTCGCCGCGTCGGGTCTGGCGCCGGAGCGGCTCGAGCTCGAAATCACCGAATCGGTCCTCCTGCAGGACAACGAACGGACCATGAGCGTGCTCCACCAGTTCCGCGCGCTCGGAATTCGCATCGCGATGGACGATTTCGGCACCGGATATTCCTCGATCAGCTATCTGCGCAAGTTCCCGTTCGACCGGATCAAGATCGACCGCTCCTTCGTCAACGAGATGGCGGATCGCAAGGACAGCATGGCGATCATCCGCGCCGTGTCGGCAATCGGGATCAGCCTGAACATGGCGACGACGGCCGAAGGCGTGGAGACGCGCGACCAGTTCGAACGGGTGAAGAGCGAGGGATGCACCCAGGTCCAGGGCTTCCTCTTCGGCAAGCCGCGACCGGCCGCCGAGATCCCGGCGCTGCTCGTCGAGAACGCCGCCGGCCGGATCGGGCGAGGCAAGCCGAGGCAAATGGAGGCGGCGTGAGCGGCGCGTCGGACCTGGCCGAACGCCCGTTCAGGAGTCGGCGGCGGCCCTCTATGCGTTCTTCGAATTCTATCGTCGCTCGATGCCCTCGAGGCTCGCCTCGACGGCGCTTAGCGACGCATCGAGCGCCCAGAACACGCCGTTGTCCAGATGTTCGAGCGCGCCCGTGCCGCCAAGCGCCAACGGCGCGACACGCTTCAGCACCACGCTGCCGAATCCGCTGGCCGTCGGTATCTCGACGTCGCCGCCGGACTCGCGCCAGGACAGCCGGAAGCGCCAGCCCTCGGGCGTGTCGTCGATATGCCAGTCGACCGCGATGCTGCCGTCGCCGCCGCCCAGCACGCCAAATTTGGCCGAATTCGTCGCCAGTTCATGGAAGGCGATGCCGAGATACTGCACGGCGTTCGGCTGCAGCACGATCTGCGGACCGGACATCGACAGGCATTCCTCGTTGCCGAACGGCAAAACCTGCGCCCGCACCAGGTCGCGGAGCGTGGCGCCCTTCCATTCGGCGTCCACCAGCAAATCGTGCGACTGCGACAGCGCCATGATGCGCTCGCGCACCCGCCGTTCGAAGTCGGCCGGATCCTTCGATCGCTTGTTGGTTTCGCGGATCATCGACAGGATGACCGCGTACTGGTTCTTCACCCGGTGGTTGACTTCGCGCATCAGCAGCCGGATGCGTTGCTCGCTGTCCCGCTTCGACGTGATGTCGCGCACGATCTTCGATGCGCCGACGATGCGGCCGGCCGGATCGCGCACCGGCGAGACGGTGAGCGACACCGGCACCAGGCTGCCGTCCTTGCGGCGGCGGATCGTCTCGTAGGTCTCGACGCGCTCCCCACGGCGAATGCGCGAGATGATCGACGCCTCCTCGTCCTTGTGCCATTCCGGAATCAGCATGAGAACCGACCGGCCGATGGCCTCGGCGGGAGAATATCCGAACAGCATCTCCGCGGCGTGGTTCCAACTCGTGATGATGCCGTTCAGATCCTTCGAGATGATGGCGTCCATGGACGAATCGACAATGGCGGAAAGCCGCATGCCGGCCTCGTCGCCGCGCCTCTGCCCGGTCAGGTCGACCAGCGTGTTGACCGCGCCGACCATTTTGCCTTCCTTGTCGAAGAGAGGGGTCGGATGGGCGAGGAAGGGGATGCGCGTGCCGTCGGGGCGCTCGGCGATGGCTTCGCTCCAGCGTACCTCGCGCTTCTCCCGCAAGGCTATGGCCATCGGGCACTCGTCGTGCGCCATCGGGCGGCCGTCTGGGTGCAGCAGCTTCCACGAACCGCACCATTCGCTGATGCCGAGACTCGGCCGGCGCCCCCAGAGCTCCGCCGCCGCCTCGTTGAAAAAGGTGATCTTGCCGGCCGCATCCGTCGTGTAGACGGCAACCGGCAGGGCCTGCAGCAGGTCGCGGAACGGCAAGCCTTCGATGTCCGGGACCAGGCCCGGACCGGAAACGATTTGCTGGACAGTCAAAGCGATTCCCCCGCTAGGCCGCCGACAGACACTAACACAAACAACGCCACCACGAACCCGTCCTTGCCCCCCGCGGGATTGCCGCGCCGAATGGGACCTGAGCGCGATAACGGACGGAAGGACGGAAAGTTCCAGGGGCCGCCTCCGTTCCGGAAGGTCTGGCGTTTCTGTTGCGCTGCACTATGTTTGCTGCAACGCACCACAACGGAACCCAGGCATGACCGACACCGCCCGCAAGACCGCCATCGTCACCGGATCGACCTCCGGCATCGGCCTCGCCATTGCCGAGGCGCTGGCGC
>JAUYMV010000413.1 GCA_030698645.1 Mesorhizobium sp. | reverse complement strand
GAGGACATGCTCGCCAGCGAAAACCCCTGGATACGATCCTACTTCCGTGGCAAGCGCGCCCGCCAGCTCGATCTCGAGACGCGCGCCGACCACGGCGTGACAAGCGGAGCCTGACGGCATGGAAACCAAAGCAAACTACGTCGCGGTCGGCCTCTTCACGCTGGTGCTGATGCTGGCCGCCTTCGGTTTCGTCTACTGGACGTCCGGCACGGCCGGGCGCAGCGAGACGGCGACGCTGCGGATCACCATCCCGGGGTCCGCATCCGGCCTCGGACGCGGCAGCGCGGTCCTGTTCAACGGCGTCAAGGTCGGCGACATCACCCGTGTCTCCATCAACGTCAACAACCCGAACGTCGCAATTGTCGACGCGCAGATCGACCGGTTGACGCCGATCACCAAGTCGACGACAGCCGACGTCGGACTGGCCGGTCTGACCGGCCAGGCGAGCATCGAGATGAAGGGCGGCTCGGTCGACGAGCCGAATCTGCTCGCCGAGGCAGAGGCCGCCGGCACGGTCGCGGAAATCACGGCCAATCCCTCGGCGCTCGCCGATCTGCTGCAACTGGCGCAGAACTTCCTGTCGCGCGCCGACAAGGTCCTGACCGGCCTCGAAACGGTGGTCAAGGATGTCCGCGTCCCGCTGACCGAGACCGTCGTCAACGCGCAGAAATTTTCCGACGCTCTGGCGCGAAACGCCGACAACATCGACGCATTCCTGGCCAGCGTCGGCGAGCTGTCGAAGACGGTCACGAGCGTCTCGGGGCGGCTCGAAAGCACGCTTGCGGCCGCCGAAGGCCTGATGAACGCGGTGGACCGCGAGAAGGTCACCACCATCGTCGCCAATGTCGAGACGTTCACCACCAATCTCAAGGGCGCGTCGGACAGTATCGACAGTGTCGTCAAGGGCGTCGACGGCGCGGTGCAGTCGATCACCAAGCTGTCGGAAAGCGCGAGCGGCACGCTCGCCAAGGTCGACGGCATCGTGGCGAGCGTCGATCCGGCCGACATCAAATCGGCTGTCGCGAGCATCAAGACGGCGAGCGAAGGCGCGCGCCAGGCGGTCGCCGACGTCTCGAAGGTGACCACCATGGTCGGTGAGCGCTCGGAAGACATCGACAAGATCATCACCGACGCCGGGCAGCTCGCCTCGCGGCTGAACGCCGCCTCGGTGCGCGTCGACGGCGTGCTTGCCAAGCTCGACGGCATGCTGGGCTCGGACAATGCCGAGGGCCTGATGGCCGACGCCAGCGCGACGCTGAAATCGTTCCGTGAGGTCGCCGACACGCTGAACGCGCGGATGGGGACCATCACCGACGGACTGGCGCGCTTCACCGGGCAGGGGCTGCGCGACGTGGAGGCGCTGGTACGCGACAGCCGTCGCTCGATCACCCGCATCGAGCAGGTTATCACCGACATCGGCCGCAACCCGCAACGCATCATCAGCGGCGGCGAGGGCGAGGTGCGTCAGTTCGACGGCCGGACGCGACGTTGACTTTGCTGGCCGCGCAACGCAAGTAGCGGGCAGGTCATGCGACTGGGTGCTGCGGGGGCAGGTTTGTCGGGCGGAGCGTTCGGGTGAAATCTGGTCGAAACTTGATATTGAGCGCGCTCTTGGCAGGCTTCCTGCCGGGCTGCGCGTTGCTGGGCGGCGGTTCGTCGCCGCTCGACACCTATGAACTGAGCGCCGCGTCGCCGAGCGGTGCGGGTACGCGACGCAGCCGCACGCAGATTCTCATCGCCGAACCATCGGCGCTGAAGTCGCTCGACAGCGAAAACATCGTCATCAAGCCGGCGGCGGGCGAGATCCAGTACCTGAAGGGCGCGCAGTGGGCCGACCGTCTGCCGCGCGTCGTGCAGGCCCGGCTGGCGCAGAGCTTCCAGGAGTCCGGCCGGCTGGGCGGCGTCGGACGCCCCGGCGAAGGGCTGGCGATCGACTACCAGGTGATCCCGGAGATTCGGGCTTTCGAGATTCGCCTCGGCGGCGGAGATCGCGCCGACGTCGAGATATTCATCCGCATTCTCAACGACCGCAACGGAACGGTGCGCGCCGCGAAATCCTTCTCCGCCAGCGCGCCGGTCTCCGGAACGGGCAACGCCGCCTACACGGCCGCCCTCGACGCGGCGTTCGGCGCGGCGACGAAGGACATCGTCAACTGGGCGATCTCGCGCTTCTGAAGCCGGCTCCCGTCACTAGCCCGCGATCTTGAATTCATCGGCGACGACCCGGTTGCGGCCGGCGTCCTTGGCCGCGTAGAGCGCGCGGTCGGCCAGGCTCAGGAGCCGGGCGAAGCTCGTCTTCTCCGCGCTGCCGAATGCAATGCCCGCGCTGACCGTGCACAGCAGCGGTCCGCTCGGCGTTTCGACCGGGGTGGCGGCGAATGTCGCGCGGATGTGCTCGGCCAGGTGGGCCGCGCGTTCCGGCAGAGTGCGTTGCATGACGATCGCGAATTCCTCGCCGCCGAGCCGGGCAGCGCTGTCGCCGGGGCGCAGCGCCGCGGCGACCTTTCGCGCGAACACCTCCAGCACAGCGTCGCCGGCGGCGTGGCCGTGCTGGTCGTTGATCGTCTTGAAGCGATCGAGATCGAAGACCACGACGGCATGAAACGGCCCGAATTCGGCATGCTCGTGGCGCTCGAAAAGGGCGCGGCGATTGAGCAGGCCAGTCAGCGAGTCGGTCATCGCGTCGCGCCGATGCGCCTGCGCGAGCCGCCAGTGGTTGAGGGCAAGCGACAGCGCCCCGATGCCCGACATGCCGGCGATGGCGATCGCCAGGCTCAGATCCTCCGCCCAATTGTCGGGCGCCCGGCCGAGTACCAGTTGTCCGTCCCGTACCAGCACCAGCGCGCAGAGCAGGAACGACGCAGCCGTC
>JAUYMV010000395.1 GCA_030698645.1 Mesorhizobium sp. | reverse complement strand
CGCCTATGGCGATCCGTGGCGCGAGCAGCGCTACACGGACGATTGACGCGATCATGCAGTGGCAGAACGGCAGGATCAGCGCGATCGTCAAACGCTCGCCGAGCGTGACCAGCTTCTTCTTCGATCTCGCGCAGCCGTTCGCGTTCCGCGCCGGGCAGCATGTCGACGTGCGGCTGACGGCGCCGGACGGCTATCGCGCGCAGCGCAGCTATTCGATCGCCTCCGCGCCGGAGGCAGGCGGCGGCATCGAGCTTGCCATCGACCGGCTGCCCGACGGCGAAGTCTCGCCCTTCTTCCATGAGGTGGCCGAGGTGGGCGACGAGATCGAGCTGCGCGGCCCGATCGGCGGCCATTTCGTCTGGTCGGTGGAGGATGGCGGACCGGTGTTGCTGATTGGCGGCGGCTCGGGCGTCGTGCCGCTGCTGTCGATGATCCGGCACCGCGCGGCGCAGGGCGCGACGATCCCGATGCTGCTGCTGTTCTCCGTGCGCACCAGCGCCGATCTGCTCTTCGGCGAGGAATTGCAGGCGCTGCATGAGCGCGCGGACGGATTTCAGCTCGCGGTGACGCTGACGCGCGAAGCGAATGCGCCCGCCGGCGGGTTCACGCGCCGCATCGACGCGGCCATGGTCACGGACGTGCTTGCCCGGTTGCCGGAACCGCCGAAGACCGTCTTCGTCTGCGGCGCCAATGCGTTCGTCGCCGTCGCGGCGGATGGCGTCATTGACGCGGGCGTGCCGGCGGAACGGGTCAAGACGGAGCGCTACGGCGTGTGACGGGCGGCTATGCGGCCTGGGATCTTGCGAGGACCTGGCGCGGATTGGCGCAGAAATGCGCGATCACTTCGCCGAGATCCGGCTCGTTGACGAGGCGCGCCGCGTCGGTGGCGGACACCCATTTGCGCGTCCGCTTGCGCTTTTCGTCCCAGTCGTCCGCGACCCTGTCGACTTCGAGCGGGAAGACATGGACCTCGCACTGAACGTCGTCGCCCGAGCGCCTCGCCTTGCGGTAGAAGTAGCGGCCGATCTCGACCGCCGAGACGGCGCCGGTCAGCCCGGCCTCCTCGACGGCTTCGCGCGCCGCGGCATCGTGCAGTTTCTCGACGCCTTCCGGCCAGCCCTTCGGCAGCACCCAGCGGCCGGTATCGCGGCTGGTGATCAGCATGACCTGGACCGCGTTGTCGACCTTGCGCCAGGGCAGCGCGGCGACCTGCACACGGCACGGCTTCGCCCCGAAGAGGCGGCGAAGCCTCACCGTCCAGCGTTTGCGCGTTGTATGCGTGATGATCGTCAACCTGATTACCGCCTCAAAGTGGTTTGCCGCCTCAATAATATTGGGGTTAATTAGGTGTTTTGAAAGTGAAAAAAGAGATAATTGCGGTGGGAATGCGGTTTTTTTGCCCGCCGGAGCCGGCTTTCTCGCCGCTGGCGCGATGCAGTGGCCGCCAAACTGCCGGAAAAGAGCCGGTCGCCCTCGAATCCGGGCAGACCGGCGCGCCGATGGCCCGCCGGAGGCGAATCAGCCGCGATGGTCTTCGGCGATCGGTTTCTGGTAGGTGAAGCCCATGTCCCAGGGAAAATAGATCCAGGTGTCCTGACTGACCTCGGTGACGAAGGTGTCGATCATCGGCCGGCCCTTCGGCTTGGCGTAGACGGCGGCGAAATGCGCCTTGGGCATCATCGCGCGGACGATCGCGGCGGTCTTTCCGGTGTCGGTCAGATCGTCGATGATCAGCACGTCGGCGCCGTCGTTCTCGAGCAGGGAGGGCGTCACCTCCTTGAGCACGGCGAGTTCGCCCTGCGAGGTGTAGTCGTGGTAGGAGGCCACGCTCACCGTCTCGATGACGCGGATGCCGAGTTCGCGCGAGATGATCGCGGCCGGCACCAGACCGCCGCGCGTGATGCAGACGATCGCCTTCCATTGGCCGTTGACGCCGGCAAGCCGCCAGGCGAGCGCGCGCGCGTCGCGGTGGAACTGGTCCCAGGTGACCGGGAAGGCCTTTTCGGGCAGGGACATTGTCTTGGGCACTCCGTGCGGCTGGAATGCAGCCCGGATTACCCGACCCGGGGCCGGATGCGCAAGGGCGGCGTGACGGACTCCCCAGAAAACGCGGGTGCGGGAGGGCCGCGCGCCGGCGCTCAGGACGCCGGTTGGAGGCCGGCCAGCATCGCCTCGATCTCTCCCTTGGCCCTGGCGAGGCTTTCGGCGGAGCGCGAGCGCACCACCAGTTCGGTCCAGAACTTGCCGTCGAGATATTTCGGATAGGAGCCGATGATCGTATCGGGATTGGCCTTCTGGATGTCGCCGAGCGGGCCACCGATGACGCCTTCGCCATGCGGGCAATGCACCGTCGCCGACAGCATGACGACGCCGGAGCGAAGCGTCGGCACGACATTGTCGAGCATCGCCTGGAAGATCGCCGGCACGCCGGCCATCACATGCACGTTGCCGATGCGGAAGCCCGGCGCCAGCGAGACCGGATTGTCGATATGGTCGGCGCCGACCGGCATGCGCGCCATGCGCTTGCGCGCCTCGGTGAACTCCAGTCCGCGCGTCGCGTAGCTCGCCTCGAGCATGGCGTACGCCTTCGCATCGTATTCGCACGGCACACCGAAGGCTTTCGCCACCGAATCGGCGGTGATGTCGTCATGCGTCGGGCCGATGCCGCCGGTGGTGAAGAGATAGGTGTATTTGACGCGCAGCGCATTGATCGCCGCGACGATCTCGTCCTCCTCGTCGGGCACGATGCGGACCTCCTTCAGGTCTATGCCGATGGCCGCCAGGATGTCGGCGAGGTGGCCGATGTTCTTGTCCTTGGTGCGTCCTGACAGGATTTCGTCGCCGATGACGACCATTGCGGCTGTGATGATGTCGCTCAAGGCATGCTCTCCGAAACAGGTGAAGTGGAGATAGCGCCCGGCGGGACGCGCCGCAATGGGCGCGAGTTCCGCGTTTCGCCTATGGCGCGGCATGGATTGCCTTGCCGGGCGGCGCAAGGCGGCTATGGTGGCGCCGTCCAGCCCGGAGCGCACATGACCCTCGCCACGATCGCCTCGACCCTCATCGCCCTGCTGCTTGCCACAGCGCTCGGCGCAATCGGCTATTTCGTCTACGTCACGCAGCGCATCGCCAGGCGCGCGGAAGCGGCCGTGCCGCCGGTCGGCGAGTTCATCGACGTCGACGGCAACCGCATCCACTATGTCGACGAGGGCGCGGGCAGGCCGATCCTCTTCGTGCACGGGCTCGGCGGCACGTTGCACCATTTCCGCCAGCCGCTGTTCGGCAGGCTCGACGGCTTCCGGCTGATCGCCATCGACCGGCCGGGCGCCGGCTATTCGACGCGGGTTCCGGGCGCCACCGGGCGACTGCCGGAACAGGCGGCGCTGGTGGCCAAATTCATCGACCGGCTCGGCCTCGAAAAGCCGCTCGTCGTCGGCCATTCGCTGGGCGGCATGATCACGCTGACCGTGGCGCTCAACCACCCGGAAAAAATCTCCGGCATCGTGCTGCTCGCGGCCCTGACCAGGCACCGCGACGGGGTGCCGCCGGAAATGGCGCCGATCTACATCCGCTCGAAGCTGAAGCGCTGGATCATGGCGCAGACGGTCGCCATTCCCGCCGCGCTGAAGTTCGCGCCGCAGACGCTGGCCTACGTGTTCGGGCCTCAAGCCACGCCCGAGCGCTACATGACGGAGGGCGGCGGCTGGCTCGGCCTGCGGCCCGGCCATTTCTACGCAATGGTCACCGACCTCGTGGCCGTCGCCGAGGACATGCCCGACCTGCAGCGGCGCTTTGGCGAGATCGACATGCCGGCCGGCATGGCGTTCGGCACGGCCGACCGCGTGCTGAGCTACGCGGAAAACGGCGACGCATTCCGCGCGCGCGTCAGGGATCTCGACTTCGAGATGCTCGACGGCATCGGCCATCACCCGCAATATGGCGCGACCGACAAGGTGGTCGCGCTGATCCGGCGCGTCGCGGCCCGCGCGTTTGCCGCTTGATCGGGGGCCGACGCTTCGCTACGCCAGAAGCCGCGCGGGCGTGGCGGAACTGGTAGACGCAAGGGACTTAAAATCCCTCGGCCTCTGGCTATGCGGGTTCGATCCCCGCCGCCCGCACCATGGTTTTATGAAGAGTGGCGACATCGGCCAGGAGATCGGCCAACATGATTCAGATCGTCGCCGCCGTCATTCCTCGTCGACGAAGACCTCGTCCCGCTTCTTGCGCACCGACGGCAGCAGCACGACGATGAGCACGAGCACGGCGAGCGCAAGGAGCGTCGCGCTGATCGGCCGGGTGACGAAGGTCGAGAAATCGCCGCGCGAGAGGATCATGGCGCGGCGCAGGTTTTCTTCCAGCAGGGGGCCGAGCACGAAGCCGAGAAGCAGCGGCGCCGGCTCGCAGCGGAGCTTGATCAGCACGTAGCCGAGCAGGCCGAAAAAGGCGACCGAGTAGAGGTCGTAGACATTCGAATTCACCGAATAGACGCCGATGGCGCAGAACGACATGATGATCGGAAACAGCACGTAGTAGGGAACGGTCAGGAGCTTCACCCACAGCCCGACCAGCGGCAGGTTGAGGATCACCAGCATCAGATTGCCGATCCACATCGAGGCGATGATGCCCCAGAAGAGCGCCGGCTGCTCGGTCGCCACGTTGGGGCCTGGCACGATGCCCTGGATGATCATCGCGCCGATCATCAGCGCCATCACGGGATTGGCCGGGATGCCGAGCGTCAGGAGCGGGATGAAGGAGGTCTGGGCGCCGGCATTGTTGGCGGATTCCGGGCCGGCGACGCCTTCGATGGCGCCCTTGCCGAATTCGCCCGGGTTCTTCGACACCCGCTTTTCGACCGTGTAGGAGGCGAACGACGCCAGGATCGCGCCGCCGCCGGGCAGGATGCCGAGCGCCGAGCCGATGATGGTGCCGCGCAGGATCGGCGCGGCCATGCGGCGGAAATCCTCGCGCGTCGGCATCAGGCCGGTGACCTTCTTGACCATCACGGAACGCTCGTGCTCGTTTTCGAGATTGCGCAGGATTTCGGCGATGCCGAATACGCCGACCGCGACGGCGACGAAGTTCAGCCCGTCGGAATATTCCCGAATGCCGAGATTGAAGCGCGGCGTGCCGGTGTAGATGTCGGTGCCGACGAGACCGAGCAGGAGGCCGATCACGAGCATGGCCAGCGCCTTGACGATCGAACCGCTGGCAAGCGCGATCGAGGAGACGAGACCGACCACCATGAGGGAAAAATACTCGGCCGCGCCGAACTTGAGCGCGATCATCGTCAGGGGCGGCGCCAGCACCGCGACGAGGAGCGTCGAGACGGTGCCGGCGAAGAAGGAGCCGATCGCGGCGGTTGCCAGCGCCGCGCCGGCGCGGCCCTGGCGGGCCATCTGGTAGCCGTCGATCGCGGTGACGGCGGAGGAGGATTCCCCCGGCAGGTTGATGAGGATCGCGGTGGTGGAGCCGCCGTATTGCGCGCCGTAATAGATGCCAGCCAGCATGATCAGCGCCGAGGTCGGATCGCCGATCTGGAAGGTGATCGGCAGAAGCATGGCGATCGTCGCGGTCGGTCCGATGCCGGGCAGCACGCCGATCAGCGTTCCGAGCAGCACGCCGATGAAGCAGAACGCAATGTTGTTCAGCGTGGTGGCGGTGGCGAAACCGAGCGCGAGGTTGTCGAAGAGTTCCATCGTGTCCCCGCTACTGCCCGAGCCACGGGCCGAACATGCGGAATGGCAGGCCAAGCCCCTTGAGGAACACGAGGGTGCAGAACGCGGTGATGGCGGCCGAGAGCAGCACCGCGGGAAGGACGCGCATGCGCGTCGAGGCGAAGCAGGCGATCAGCGCGGTCAGGAAGATCGATGGGACGAAGCCGAGCCCGCGCACGGTGAGGCCGAAAAAGATCGGCGCGGGGAGGATGAAGACCATGCCGCGCCAGGCCATCACGCCGATCGGTTCGCCGTCGACCCGCAAGGCCTGCGCGATGATGAGTGCGCCGAGCAGGATGAGGACGCCGGCAAGCGCCAGCGGAAAGAAGCCCGGCCCCATGCGAAACGCGGTGCCGAGATCGAGTCCGAGCGACTGGATGGCGAAGAACGCGCCGAGGACGAGGAAGATCGCTCCGCACAGGGCGTTGGCGCGGTCGACAGCCATGGCGGTCCCTTCATTCGGCAGTGTGCTCGGGCAGCATGCTCGGCCCGCAAGGGCCGGAGCGCCGAGGCGCTCCGGCTGCCGCGATCAGTCGGCGAACT
>JAUYMV010000394.1 GCA_030698645.1 Mesorhizobium sp. | reverse complement strand
TCCGTGCGAGGACGGCGCTCGCCGCCAGTCCGGCGAGGATGTCGCGTCTGTTCATCTCATCGCTCTCGGATCGATCCTTGGGCGCGGCGCCGCCGCGCCCAAGGATCCGGTTGCCGATTCCTAGTTCGCCGACGCCTGCTTCTGCGGCTTCGCGGCCATGTCGGTCGCCTTGGCGATGACGTGGTAGATCATGTTCTGCTCGATGACGCCCTGGAAGAGATGCGCCCAGGGGCCCTGCGCGAAAACCGGCACGTCGTCGCCGGCATGGGTTTCGCTCTCGCCGAGCGGCACCAGCGCCTGCTGCAGGAAATCCGGCTCGGACGTATCGACATTCGTCAGGTCGGCGCGGCCCCCTTCAGCCGTGGCGCCGGGGCCGTTCATGTAACCGAGCGTCGTATAAGGCTTGCCGTCGTCGGCCTTGCCGGCGATGCCCAGGATCGGATTGTTGCGCTTCGGGTAGCCGGAGATCGTCATCGTATGGCTGTGGTCGGCGGTCAGGACGACGAGCGTCTCCTCCGGGTTGACCTTGGCGAGCGCGACCTTCACGGCCTCCGACAGAGCGAGGGTGTCCTCCAGCGCCCGATAGGCATTGCCGGCGTGGTGGGCGTGGTCGATACGGCCGGCCTCGACCATCAGCACATAGCCGTCCTCGTCCTTCGACAGCATGTCGATGGCCTTTTCGGTCATTTCGGCGAGCGACGGTTCGCCGCCCTTGTCCTTCGCGCGGTCGGTTTCGTACTGCATGTGGCTGCGCTCGAACAGGCCGAACAGATGGCCGGTCTTGGCCGCGTCGATGGCATCGAACTCGGCCTTGTTCCAGACATAGGCGGCGTCGTTGTATTTTGCCTGCCACTCCTTCACGAGGTCTCGACCGTCGGTACGGCTGCCGGTCTTGCCATCGGCTTCCGGGTCTGCCTGGTCCTTCAGCATGAAGTTCGACCGGCCGCCGCCGAGGATGACCTCGAAGCCGTTGCCGGCCGGCCAGTCGACGAGCTGCGCCGCGATGTCCTTGCAGCCGGCCGCCTTGTCGGCGTCGCTGAGCTGCGAATCGTTCTCCTGGTCGCGATTGGCGACCTTGGCATAGGTGGCGGCCGGCGTCGCATGGGTGATGCGCGCGGTCGAGACGACGCCCGTCGACAGGCCGGCGTTCTCGGCCTGCTCGAAGATCGTCGTCACCTCGGCGCCTTTCACCGAGGTGCAGTCCTTGTATTTGATCGCCTGGGTCACGCCGACCGTGCCGTTGACCGACTTGACACCCGAGACCATGGCGGTCGCGGTGGGCGCGGAATCGGCCACCTGCGCGTCATGGGTGTAGGTCTTGGCCAGCGCCACATACGGGAGCAGTTCCTCGAAGGCGAGCTTGTTGCTTTCGCCGTCGACGCCCTTCTTCTGGCCGTCGAAGATGCGGGCGGCCGTGACCGTCGGCACCGACAGTCCGTCGGCGACGAACAGGATGACGTTCTTCGCCTTGCCGGTGTTCGGCTGGCGGGCGATGATCCTGTCGAGCTCGGCCTGGGCCTGCTTGAAATAGCTGTCGTTGACCTGCGGGAGGGCGTCCTGCGCGAATGCGGGAGCGGTTGCGATCGCCGAAGCGCCGGCGAGAAGCGCGAGTGCGAGCTTGTTCATGGCTAGACTTTCGTGACAGAGGAATGGGCAAGCGGCGCGCGTGGACGCCGCCTCGCTTTCCTATGCCCGGCGCTTTACAACTGTGTGTCAGCCCAAAAAAATCGGCGGTTGCCGGAGCCGCTCAGTGCAGCACGAACTCGCCCTTGACGTTGCGCCATTCGTTTGGCGCGATGAGCCTGCGGTGGGTGTAGGCGACCGAGTGCAGCGGTCCGTCGAGCTTGGCTTTCCAGAAGTCGATGAATTCGTAGAGGGCCGGGAACTTGGGCGCCAGGTCGTAGTGCTGCCAGACGAAGCTCTGCAGGATGTGGGGATGATCGGGCATATGGTAGAGCATGCGGGCGGTGGTCAGGCCGTAGCCTTGCAGCATCAGTTCCATTTCGCTCGTGTCGCGCATCGGCGTGTCCTTTCGGCTGGACGACAGATCCTCCACGAGGGCCGAGTTTGACGCCAATGTGGTTAACGGTCCACTAACGAACCGCCGGCTGCGACATTTTGCGACATGAAACCAATGTGTTAGCAGC
>JAUYMV010000393.1 GCA_030698645.1 Mesorhizobium sp. | reverse complement strand
GCCGTGCGCCGCATCGGCGGCCGCAAGGTGCCGACCGGTCCGGTCACGGTGATCTTCGATCCGCGCGTCGCGCGTGGCATCGCCGGCCACCTCGCGGGCGCCATCAACGGCGCGAGCGTCGCCCGCAAGACCAGCTTCCTGCGCGACCGGATGGGCCAGCAGGTCGCCAGTGCCGGCATCACCGTCACCGACGACCCGCTGCGCCGCCGCGGCCAGGCGTCGCGCCCCTTCGACGGCGAGGGGGTGCGCGGCCAGCGGCTGGTCATGGTCGACGGCGGCGTGTTGAACCATTGGTTCCTGTCCAATTCCGCCGCGCTGGAACTCGGCCTGACGACCAATGGCCGCGGCTCGCGCTCCGGCTCGTCGGTCACGCCGTCGTCGACCAATCTGGCGATCGAGCCCGGTTCGGTCGCGCCGAAGGACATGATCGGCGCCCTGAAGTCGGGTTTCTATGTCACCGAGGTGTTCGGCCAGGGCGTCGACATGATCACCGGCGAATACAGCCGCGGCGCCTCCGGCTTCTGGATCGAGAACGGCGAACTGACATTTCCGGTCAGCGAGGTCACCATCGCCTCCAACCTCAAGGACATGTTCCTGTCGATGGTGCCGGCCGACGATCTCGACCGCGATTTCGGAACCGCCGCGCCGACGCTGCTCATCGAAGGGATGACCCTTGCCGGAAGCTGATCGCGCAGACGCCGCGATCGCGTCCGATCTTGCCGCCGATCTGGCGCTGATCTCGGATGCCGCGCGCCAGGGCGGCGCGATCGCCATGCGCTATTTCGGCCGCAAGCAGGAAATCTGGATGAAGGGCGGCACTTCGCCGGTCAGCGAGGCCGACTACGCTGTAGATACCTATCTGCGCGAGACCTTGCGCGCCGCCCGGCCGGATTATGGCTGGCTGTCCGAGGAAACGGCCGATTCTCCCGACAGGCTCGGCTCGCGGCGGACCTTCGTCGTCGATCCGATCGACGGCACCAGGGCCTATCTGGACGGCCGCGACATCTGGTGCGTCAGCATCGCCGTCGTCGAGCAGGGCCAGCCGATCGCCGGCGTGCTCGAATGTCCGGCCAGGGGCGAGTTCTTTTCCGCAATCAGCGGCGGCGGCGCCTGGCTCGACGGCAAGCCGGCCTTCGCGCGCCTTGCCGGCGGCCGGCCGTCGGTGGGCGGGCCGAAAGCGATGGTCGATGCGGCGCGGCCGGTGATCGGCGACCTGGACACGGTGTCCTACGTGCCGTCGCTCGCCTACCGCGTGGCGATGGTCGCGGCCGGCCGCATCGACGCGACCTTCATCAAGGCGAACGCGCATGACTGGGATCTCGCCGCCGCCGGTCTGGTTCTGGCCGAGGCCGGCGGCGGGATTGTCAACAGGGCGGGCTTTACGCCAAGCTACGCTGGCGCCGATCCGCGACACGGCTCCCTTGTCGCGGGCAGCGCTTATCTATTAGAGAAGCTGGCGGGGGTGCTGGCCGATTTGCCGGACTGACCGGCATCGCCGGCAGCGCCGACGGATCTGACGCATTGGCGGCACTCTGCCTGTACGAGCGAGGAACGCGATATGGCCGCTGACGGCGACAACAAGCAATTGCTGCACCTGGTGTTCGGCGGCGAGCTCAAATCGTTGCGCGGCGTCGAGTTCCGCGATCTCGACGGGCTCGACATCGTCGGCATCTTCCCCGACTACAAATCCGCTCAGGTGGCGTGGAAAGCAAAGGCGCAGGCAAGCGTGGACAACGCCCACATGCGCTATTTCATCGTCCATCTGCATCGGCTGCTGGATCCCGACTCGAAGCCCGCCGGCGGCGGCTGAGGCGTTGACAGTGTTGCAAGACACGCCCGCCGCGCCCAAGACCGGGCGTCGGAAACGCAGCACCGGCCCGCTCGCCCGGTTCTGGCGCCGGATTCGCAAGCCGCTCGCCGAATCGCGGGTCGTCAAGAACGCGCTCGCATCGGCGCTGGCGGGTTTCATTCGCTTCGTGCGCTGGACCAATCCGGTGGCGGAGGGCTCCGCCGACCAGGATGCGATGTATAGCCGGCACAAGACGGCGATCTATGCGCTCTGGCATGGCCAGCACGTGATGGGGCCGGTGTTCAATCCGAGCTGGCATAAGCTGATCGTGATGGTGTCGAAAAGCGCCGATGCCGAGATCAACGCGCTCGTCGCCGAAAAGCTCGGTCTTGAGACCGTGCGGGGCTCGGGTGGGCGCGAGGGTGGACGATCGCAGGAAAAAGGCGGCGCGCGTGCCCTCATTGCCCTGAAAAAGGCGCTCGACCAGGGTACGTCGGTCTGCATGATTGCAGATATTCCGCACGGAACGCCGCGCCAGGCAGGGCTCGGCGTCATAACCCTGGCGCGCATTTCCGGCCGGCCGATCGTCGGCCTCGCCATCGCCACCAGCCGGCGCAAGGTGCTCGAAAGCACCTGGGACAAGACCACCATCAATCTGCCCTTCGGACGCAGCGCCTTCACCGCCAGCGAGCCGATCTTCGTTCCCGCCGACGCGTCGGAGGCGGACATGGAGCGGTTTCGCGTCGAACTGACGACTGCCCTCAACCGCGCGACGGACGAGGCCTACCGCCTGGTCGACCGAAAGCCATGAGCGAACGCTGGGCGCGTGCGTTGCTGACGGGCTACCGGTGGGCCGGCGCCGCCGTCTATCCGGTCGTCGGCGGCTACGTCGCCTGGCGCACCACCCGCGGCAAGGAAGAGCGCAGCCGCCGGCGCGAACGCTACGGCATCGCCGGCGTGCCCCGCCCGTCCGGCCCGCTGATCTGGATTCACGCGGCGAGTGTCGGCGAGACGCTGGCCGTCGGCCCGCTGATCGACCGCATCAGCGGTTTCGGCATCAACATCGTGCTGACCACCGGAACGGTGACCTCGGCATCGCTGGTGCAGGATCGCTTCGGCGACAAGGTGATCCACCAATATGTGCCGCTCGACCTGAAGCCGGCGCTCAACCG
>JAUYMV010000386.1 GCA_030698645.1 Mesorhizobium sp. | reverse complement strand
GCCGTGCGGGCGGCTGTGGCCGAAGTTCACGACAAGCGCCGACTGCTTGTAGGCGTATGTGCGCATGGAGATGCCGGCGGCCGCGCGGGCCGGCGACGCGCGTCCGTCCGCGGCGACCGCGAGCAGGCCCGACACTCTCGTTCCGTCGGAAAGCTCCGCCTCGACCCGGTCGGTCGAGATCGTCCAGTTGGCGATCATCGTCTGACGCCACGCGATGCCGGCTTCGGCCTCCACCGCCGCCTCGAGCATGGCGTTCAGCGCCTTGTTCGGAATGTTCATGCCGAAGGCCGGTTCGTCGATCTCGGCGGCTCGAAATGTCACCGGGGCGCTGCGGATCAGCCGTCTCGTGGCGTCGACGATGCGCATCGACGCAAGCGGCGCGGCGACGTCCGCCGGAAACGCGGGCAGGCCAATGCTGTCCAGGTAGTGCAGGGCCGGCATCATCAGCGCCGTGGTGCGGCCGTCGTCGCGGCGCGCCGGCGGACCGGCGAGCAATACGGAAAAACCCTCGCGCGCCAGGCCGAGCGCCGCGATCATCCCGGCCGGGCCGGTTCCGGCGACGATGATGTCGCTCTGCGCTGTGTCGGCCATGCTGTCTGCTCCGGTGTTTTCCCCGAACTGTATATGGCACCGGACCGGCCGCGATCAACGCGGCGAAAACGCCCGCTGCGATACTGCTTGTATGCCAAGCGGCCGTGCCTGTATTCTCGCCCGACAGCAACGGGCCGACGGTCCGCAGTTGGCGGAGGGAGCCAGTGGGCGATGAAAAACCAAGCCGATCCGACAGGCATGCCCGCCGCTTTCGCGCGTTTGACGCCTCGGCGCGCCGGACGCTTGGCAAGAACATGCAATCGGCGCTGGCGGCGCGCGTGAATCCGAAGAAGGTCACCTGGCCGCAGGCAAGAGCGTTTTCGGTTCATCTGTTCACGGCGTCGGGCTCGTTTCTGGCCTTCCTGTCGCTCGTCGCGGCGAGCGAGCAGCGCTGGACGGCGATGTTCTGGTGGCTAGGGCTGGCGCTTCTCGTCGACGGCATCGACGGGCCGGTGGCGCGCAAACTGCAGGTCAAGGAAATCCTGCCGACATGGTCGGGCGAACTGCTCGACAACATCATCGACTACGTCACTTACGTGCTGATTCCGGCCTTCGCGCTCTACCAGCGCGGCTTCATGGGCGAGGGACTGTCGTTCCTGTCGGCGGCGATCATCGTGGTGTCGAGCGCGATCTACTACGCCGATACCGGCATGAAGACGAAAGAGAACTTCTTCAAAGGCTTCCCGGTCGTCTGGAACATGATCGTATTCACCCTCTTCGTCATCGAGCCGGGCGAATGGGTGTCGTTCGGGGTCGTCGTGATCGCCGGCATCCTCACCTTTGTCCCGGTGAACTTCCTGCACCCGGTGCGCGTGGTTCGATTGCGCTGGCTGAACCTGCCGATGACGCTGCTTTGGTGCGCCTTCGGCGTGGTGGCGCTGGCGCAGACGATGGAGGCGAGCGACTGGGTCAAGATCGGCGTCGCCGCGACCGGCGTCTATTTGTTCTGTATCGGCGGCGTCATGCAGATCTTCCCGAAACTCGGCGCCAAGGACATCCGATCCGCATGAAGGCAATCCGCATCCACACGCATGGCGGCCCCGAGGCGATGCTCTACGAGGATGTCGCGCCGCCTGCGCCGGGAGCCGGCGAGATCCTGATCCGCCACACGGTGATCGGCGTCAACTTCATCGACGTCTATTTCCGCACCGGCCTCTACCCGGCGCCGGGCGGCATGCCGCTTATCCCCGGCAACGAGGCCGCCGGCGTGGTGCTGGAACTGGGCGAGGGTGTAACCGGCCTGAAGCAGGGCGACCGCGTTGCCTATCCAGGCCCGATTGGCGCCTATGCCGAGCAGCGCACGATTCCGGCCCACCGCGGTGTCAGTATTCCGGACGGCGTCAGCGACGAACAGGCGGCCGCCATGATGCTGAAGGGCATCACGGTCGCCTACCTTCTGCTGCGGACCTTCAAGGTGAAGCCCGGCGACACCGTGCTCTATCACGCGGCCGCGGGCGGCGTCGGCCTGATGTTCGGCCGCTGGGCCAAGCATCTCGGCGCCACCGTCATCGGCACGGCGGGCTCCGACGAGAAGGTCGCGCTCGCCAAGGCGAACGGCTACGACCATGTTATCAACTACGGCACCGGCAATTTCGTCGAGGAGGTGCGCGCGCTGACCGGCGGCGCGATGTGCGACGTCGTCTACGATTCGGTCGGCAAGGATACGTTTCCGGCGTCGCTCGACTGCCTGAAGCCGCTCGGCATGTTCGTCAGCTTCGGCCAGTCGTCGGGCCCGATCCCGCCATTCAGCATGGGCTTGCTGGCGCAGAAGGGGTCGCTCTTCGTCACCCGTCCGACGATCTACACATACATTGCCAAGCGCGCCGACTACGAGGCGCTCGCGGATGCCCTGTTCGATGTCGTCCAGCGCGGGATCGTCGGCATCAGCATCAACCAGCGCCTGCCCCTCGCCGAAGCCGCCAAGGCGCATCGCGATCTGGAAGGCCGGAAGACCACCGGCGCGACGATCCTGCTGCCTTGATATTGCGCACAAATCATTGAAGCACTTTCAATGTGCAAAACGCTTTGCGTTGATCGCGCGCACCGCCTACCATCGTCCAGGGAACACGAAGCTGGAAAAATCAGCGCATGGGGACTGCAATAGCGGGTGAGCCGGCGACAGGCGCGGGACAGCTTCTCGACGTCCGCGGGCTGACCAAGATCTTCGGCGCGCTGACGGCGTGCGACCATGTCGATTTAATCGTCGGCAAGGGCGAGATTCATGCGTTGCTCGGCGAAAACGGCGCCGGCAA
>JAUYMV010000360.1 GCA_030698645.1 Mesorhizobium sp. | reverse complement strand
CGTCGAGATCGGCGGCAATGACGAGATCATGCTGACCGTGCTCAGCGATGACGGCATCGGCCTGCCCGATGGCGCGCGGCTGCTGTTTTCCTATCCGCTGCCGACCGACCCGGCCCAGATCCGCAGCGGCATCGCCGCCCGCGTGCCGGACCTGCACGAGATCCTTCCCGAGCTGGAAAACGCCGGCGCCAGGCTGGAGCACGTCTACGACTACTGACGCGAACGTTGGAAATCGCGGCCAAATGTGCTAGGTTTCGCGCATGAACAAGCCCGAACGCGATTTCCAGAACGCCCTTCTCACCGCGCCGATGACGGATGCGGAGATCGACGCCATTCAGGCCGTCGAAGGCCTGCATCTGTCGCCCCGCATGAAGGAGCTTTTCGCGCAGGCGGATCGGGAGGGCGTCGACGGAGACGAAATCCGCCGCCGGATCGACGCAGCTTTCGGCGTGAAGCCAGGCTAGCTTGGCCTACGGCTCGTCAAGCGATCCTTACTGCTATCCCGGCACCACGGTGCTGATCAACAAGGCCGGCCTCAAGACGCCAGAAGAGCTCCAGGACTTCGAGGCATCGAAGGTGCGGACGCGTGCACGCCAACCCTGGCCATCCGGCAAGCTCGACAAGGCCCACTACCTCGCTCTGCACCGCCATCTCTTCCAGGACGTCTACGACTGGGCCGGCAAGCCGCGCACGGTCCGCACCGGCAAATCAGGCAACTGGTTCTGCTTTCCGGAATACATCGGCGGCGAGCTCGACCGCCTGTTCGCCGATCTGCGCGCCCGCGATCATCTGAAGGACCTGGCGCTCGCCGATTTCGCGCCGGCCGCGGCGCATGTGCTCGCCGAACTCAATGCAATCCACGCCTTCCGCGAAGGCAATGGCCGCACGCAGCTGGCCTTCCTGCGCCTGCTCTGCCTCAACGCCGGCCATGCCTTCCGCAGCGAGGCGCTCGAGCCCGCCCGCGTCATGTCCGCGATGATCGCCAGTTTCGACGGCGACGAGGCGCCGCTTGGAGCCCTCATCGCCGACATCGCCGCGCCTTGAGCGCTACGCCGCGCCGAGCTTCTTGCGCGCCTTCTTCAGCTTGCGCTTTTCAGCGCGTGCGGCACCCGGCGCGGACGCCGGCGCTTTGTCGAAATGCTTCTTTTTTGGCCGCGGCTTGTCGTCCGTCATGCGGAACTCGCGGGTCTGTTCCGGCGCCGGCGGCGCGGTACCGTCGACCGGCTCGATGGTCACGCCCTTTTCGCCGGAGCCATGCTCGGCGATCGCCCTGGCGAAATCCGCCGCGCGGTCTGGCGCAACCTCGAAGCGCGATTCCGTATCGAGGATGCGGATCGAGCCGATCGCCGACTTGGTGACGTGGCCGGCCTTGCAGATCAGCGGCAGCAGCCAGCGCGGCTCGGCGCGCTGCTTGCGGCCGACCGAGATGCGGAACCAGGTGCCGCTCTCGAAGCGTGTGTCGGGCCGTTCGCCCTTGGCGGGATCGTGCGGCCGCACCGGCCCGTCGGACACCTCCTCGGGCGCCGGCTGCAGCGCCATCTGCTGGCGCAGATACGCGACCGCCAGCTGTTGCGCGCTGTGCCTGGCGAGCAGTTCGCCGGCAAACGCCGCCTCGTCCTCGCCGATCGGCTCCGACAGCGCCGGATCGGACAGGATGCGCTCGCGGTTGCGCGCCTCGATGTCGGCCACCGACGGCGCCGACATGACCGTCGAGTCGAGCTGCGCCAGCTTCAAGAGGCGCGTCGCGCTGCCGCGGCGGTGAAACGGCACGATGATGGCGCAGATGCCCTTGCGCCCCGCGCGCCCCGTCCGGCCCGACCGGTGCAGCAGCGTCTCGGGATTGCTCGGCAGGTCGGCATGGATGACGAGATCGAGGTTCGGAAGATCGAGGCCACGCGCGGCCACGTCGGTCGCCACGCACACCCGCGCGCGCCCGTCGCGCATCGCCTGCAGCGCGTTGCTGCGCTCGGCCTGGGAAAGTTCGCCCGACAGCGACACCACGCGGAAGCCGCGATTGGCGAGCCGGCTGGTCAGCCGCTTCACCGCCTCGCGCGTCGCGCAGAACACCAGCGTGTTGGTCGCGTCGAAATAGAGCAGTGAATTGATGATCGCCTGGTCGCGCTCGGATGGCGAGACCAGCATCGTGCGGTATTCGATGTCGTCATGTTGCTTGCCGTCGCTCATCACCTCGATGCGCTCGGCCCGCTTCTGGAACTTTCGTGCCAGCTGCTCGATCGACGACGGCACGGTCGCCGAGAACATCAGCGTACGGCGGTCGTCGGGCGCGGCGGAAAGAATGAATTCGAGATCTTCGCGAAAACCGAGGTCGAGCATCTCGTCGGCCTCGTCCAGCACCACCGCGCGCAGCTCCGACATGTCGAGCCCGTTGCGCGTGATGTGGTCGCGCAGCCGCCCGGGCGTGCCGACGACGATATGCGCGCCCTGGTCGAGCGCGCGGCGCTCGGCGCGCATGTCCATGCCGCCGACGCAGGACGCGATGCGCGCGCCGGCCGGCGCATAGAGCCATTCGAGTTCGCGCCTGACCTGGATCGCCAGTTCGCGCGTCGGCGCGATGACCAGCGCCAGCGGCCGTCCGGCCTGCGCCAGCCGCTCCGCCCCGCCGAGCAGCACCGGCGCGATCGCCACGCCGAAGGCGACCGTCTTGCCGGAACCGGTCTGCGCCGAGACCAGCAGGTCGCGCCCCTGCGCGCGATCCTCCAGCATGGCCTCCTGCACGGCGGTGAGCGTGTCATACCCCCGCGCGGCGATAGCGCCTGCGAGGGCCGGGACGATTTTGTCGAGCGCGGTCATGGACGGACTTCTCATTCGGTGGGCGGCAGCGTGCACGCCGGCGCGGCTTCGGCCGCGATGTCTGGATATGCGCGACTGCTACAGGGCCGCGGCCCCCGGGTCAATTCGGGTGAGCGTCATGCCTGTATTGCAAATAGACCGGCTCCACGCCAGTGTGCCCGCGAATTCGGGCCTCGGCTCCGATACCCCCACCCTTACCCTCCCCTCAAGGGGGAGGGAGACCGAGATGTTTGCGCCTGACCGCTTGGAGAACGGTGCACGACGCTGGCGTCCCCCTCCCCCTTGAGGGGGTCCGAAGGACGGGCGAGACCAGTGGCTCGCCCCGGCAGGTAAGGGTGGGGGTGCTCATAGAACTCAGTCCCCCGCCACCCAGGCCCCACCCGTGAAACTCGTCTCCTACAACATCCAGTACGGCTTCGGCCTCGACGGCGTCTACGACCTCCCCCGCGCCATCCGCTCGGTGGCCGACGCCGATGTCATCGCCCTGCAGGAGGTCGAGCGCCACTGGCCGCGCACGAACTTCGACGACCAGCCCTCGATCATCGCCGCCCTGCTGCCCAACCACCACTGGGTCTACGGCCCCGCCTTCGACATGGACGCCGATGTCCGCGAGCCAGATGGCCGCCTCGTCCACCGTCGCCGCCAGTTCGGCACCATGCTGCTCTCCCGCCTGCCGATCGTCTGGTCGAAGCTCCATCTCCTGCCGATGCGGAAAATGACGCATCGCCTCAACACGCAGAACCCGGCTCTCGAAGGCATGATCCGCACGCCGACCGGCCCGCTGCGCGTCCTGTCGCTGCATCTCGCCCACATCGACGCCGACGAGCGCCTCGAGCAGATCGACTATCTGCTCGCCCGCCACCGCCGCGTGCCGATCGAAGGCGGCCCCTGGAGCGGGCCCGACGACGAACCGCACCGCAACTGGTCGAACGGCGAGTCGGAACCCGAAGCGCCGCGGGACGCCGTCTGGCTGGGCGATTTCAACATGCTGCCGGAGAGCGTGGAGTACCGGCGGATCAATGCGGGTGGGTTTGTGGATGCTGCGGTTGCGGCGGGACACCTGGCGGATGGGCTTCATACGCATGAGCGGATGTTCGAGGGCAGACTTCAGCACCGCCGGCTGGACTATTGTTTCCTGACCGAGTCTCTCGCGCGAAATGTCAGGTCGAGTTCGGTCGACGCCGGCAATCCGGCCTCGGACCATTTTCCAGTCTGGACCGAAATCGACGTCTGAGACCGAAGTTTGCGAGGATTGAGACCTGGACACCCCACGCGCCGTCATCCTCGGGCTTGTCCCGAGGATCTGCTGGCGACGCGGAGTTCACGCGTGCGCAACCGTCGCCATCGACCCGCCGGCCAGCCGATGTGCCAAACATGCCACCGCCGGCAGATCCTCGGGACAAGCCCGAGGATGGCGGCAGCGGAACGTAAGTCGGTTCTCCGCGGCCTGACTACCTGCCCCCATCGCCACCCCCTCTGGCACATATCCAATTCGATAGCCGGCTGATAAGACGCATCACCCGCCGGAACCGCGCATGTCCCTTCTCGTCTTCCTCGCCGTCCTCGCCGCAGCCCTCGCGCATGCGGTCTGGAACGCGATGATCAAGGTCCGGCTCGACCGCTTCGCCTCGCTTACGCTGATGTCGATCGGCATGGGCGTCTTCGCCCTCCCCTTTCTGGCCTATGTCGAGGTCCCGCAGGGCATCACCTGGCTCTGGATCGCCGCGTCCGTCGCCTTCCACACCGGCTATCGCTGGTTCCTCGTCAAGGCCTACGAGACAGGCGATCTCGCCCAGTCCTATCCGCTCGCGCGCGGCACCGCACCCCTGCTCACCACGGTGGGCGGCATCGCGCTGCTGGCCGAATTCCCCGCGCCGCTCACCGTCGGCGGCATCGTGCTGCTCTCGCTCGGCACGCTTCTGATGTCGTTTCGCGGCGGCAGCCCGACCGCCGCCTTCTCGCGTCGCGCCGTCGCCTATGCGCTGGTCACCTCGATCTTCGTCGCCTCCTACACGCTGACCGACGGCACCGGCGCGCGCAGCGCCGCCACCGCGTCGAGCTACGCCGCCTGGCTGTTCGCCTTCGACGCGGCGTGGTGCCTGCTGCTTGGCCTGCTGCTGCGCGGCAGGGCCGTCGTCACGGTGATGATTCCCGAATGGCGGACGGGCGTCGTCACCGGCGTGCTCGCCGCCGGCTCCTACTGGATCGCCATGTGGGCGATGACCCAGGCGCCGATCGCCGCCGTCGCCGCGCTGCGCGAGACGTCGATCCTGTTCGCCATGCTGATCTCGGTCGCCGTGCTGCGCGAGGCGGTCACGCCCTGGCGCGTCGCCGCCGCGCTCTTCATCGTTGTCGGCGTGGTGGCACTCCGGCTCGGCTAATCGCGAAAAGTCTGGAAAACCACGGCAGACGCCCTACGATATCCTGTCACAAACTGTTGTTAAGCCGTCGCATCGCTTTGTGAGAGAGGGAACGATTCGATGAAGATTGCAGTCCTCGGCGGCGACGGCTTCGTCGGCTGGCCAACCTGCCTCCACCTTTCCAGCCAGGGCCACGAGATCCACATCGTCGACAATCTGTCGCGCCGCTGGATCGACACCGAGCTCGGCGTGCAATCGCTGACGCCGATGGATTCGATCCAGGAACGCACCCGGATCTGGCATGCGGAGACCGGACGGCGGATCCATTTTCACCTGATCGACCTCGCCAAGGACTACCAGCTCCTGAAGAACTGGCTGGCCGAGGAGCGCCCGGACGCCATCATCCATTTCGCCGAGCAGCGCGCCGCCCCCTACTCGATGAAGAGCGACCGGCACAAGAACTACACC
>JAUYMV010000357.1 GCA_030698645.1 Mesorhizobium sp. | reverse complement strand
CGCCTCGAAATACATGGTCGTGCCATAGAGGATGCCGAGCAGCACGATCAGGCCGATCGCATTGATGACCATCGTGTCGAGTGCCAGAATGCGGTCGGTCACGTCGGGCCCCGCCGCCAGGCCGTAAAGATTGAGAAGGATGGCGGCGCTGATGGCGACGAGCGCGATCATGCAGGCGATGGCGATCATTCGAAAATCCTCTTCAACCGGCGTTCGTAGCGATCCTTGATCTGGGCGACCGTATCCGCGGCGGAATCGGTTTCCAGGCAGTGCACCAGAAGGGCGTGGCCGTCGGCGCTGACGTCGGCCGACACGGTTCCCGGCGTCATGGTGATGGTTCCGGCGAGCACCGTGATCGCCTCCGGCGTCTTCAGGTCGAGCGGGATGGTGATGAACTGCGACCGCAGGCTGTCGCTGCGCCGGAACAGGATCAGGTAGGCGACCTGGACGTTCGACACGACGATGTCCCACAGCACGACCAGCGCGAACTCGACGATCATCAGCGGCGCGCGGATATGCGGCCGCCCAGGCCAGTAGGCGCTGGTGCCGAGCGGAATGAGAACGCCGAGCGCCAGGCCCAGCACAACGTGGCCCAATGCCAGGTCGTTGTTCAGCAGCAGCCAGACGACGAGGATCGCGGCCGTCAGCAGGGGGTGCGGGAATAGTCGCCTCAGCATGTCCTACCTCTCCGCCGTGCGGATCGACGCGTCGGGCGCGAGCACCGCGCGGATGTAGGCATCGCGGTCGAGCAACTGCGCCGAGGTCGCCTCGAAAGCGCGCGTCGCCGGCCCCGCGCCGAGCGAAAGCGCGGCCGTGCCGCCGACGAGCAGGGCGACGACGAGGATCGGAAGCGCCACTCCCGCGGTCATCGCCGCAGGCGTCGCCGCTCCGGCATCGGCCGGGTTGGCGCCGGTGGCCACGGGCGGCGGCACATTGTTCCAGAAGATCACCGAACCGGCGCGGGCAAAGCCGATCGTCATCAGCAGGCTGGCGCCGAGAACCACGGTCCAGATCAGGACGGCCTGCGGCGCGTCGCGAGTCGCGTCGAGGATCAGCAGCTTGCCAAGGAAGCCGGAAAGCGGCGGCAGCCCCACCATGCCGATCGCAGCCAGGAAGAACAGTCCGCCGAGCAGCGTCTGGTTGGCGAACTCCGGAGCGGGCGCGAGGCCGTCCAGCCGCTTGCCGCGCCGCGTGGCGATCAGGTCGACGAGCAGGAACAGGGCGGCGCCGGTCAGCGTGCTGTGGATGATGTAGTAGAGCGCGGCGGTCGTGCCGACACCGTCGAAAAGCCCGACCGCGATCAGCAGATTGCCCATCGAGGCGATGACCGAGAAGCAGACGAGATCGCGCAGGTTTCGGCTGGAGAGCACGCCCACGGCTCCGACCAGCAGGGTGACGAGAGCCGCCGGGATCACAAGGGGCTCAACGACGGCGCCGAGCGGCCCCGCGTCGGCGCCGAAGATCAGCCCGTAGACGCGAATGATCGTGTAGGCGCCCACCTTGGTCATGATCATGAACATGGCCGCGGCCGGCGCGGAGGTGGCGGCATAGGCGGTGGGTAGCCACCAGTGCAGCGGCACCAGCGCCGCCTTGGTGGCAAAGACCACGAACAGGAGCACCGCGCCGGTCTTCAGTAACGCCTGGTCGTCCGCCGCGACCTCGGCCACCTTGACCGCCAGGTCGGCCATGTTGAGCGTGCCGGTGACCGCATAGATCAGCCCGACCGCGAACAGGAACAGAGTTGAGGCGACGAGATTGATGGCTACATAGTGGAAACCGGCCTTGAGCCGCGGCGCGCCGCCGCCGTGCAGCATCAGCCCGTACGACGCGATCAGCATCACCTCGAAGAAGACGAACAGGTTGAACAGATCGCCGGTGAGAAAGGCGCCGTTGACACCGAGCAACTGAAACTGCAGCAGGGCATGGAAATGGCGTCCCTTCCTGTCCCATCCGGCCGAGGCGTAGAGCACCACGGCGAGCGCCAGCACCGCGGTCAGGAGCAGCATGGTGGCCGACAGCCGGTCGAGCACGAGCGTGATGCCGAACGGCGCCGGCCAGTTGCCGAGGAAATACGCGCGGGGCGTGCCATCGCTTGCCAGCATGAAGAGCCAGATCGCCAGCGCCAGCATCAGCACCGCCGCGCCGACCGACACGATGCGCTGACGCCTGAGATGGTGGCGCAGCGCGAGGATCAGCAGCGCCGCGGTCATGGCAGGCAGAACGGTCGGAATGACGATCCAGTTGGTCATGATCGCGGCCCGGCCATGTCGCCGCCTTCCTGTGTACCGGTCGGAGCCGTCTCCGGCAGGATTTCGAGATCGACGCGGTCGGTGCCCGATTCAAGGAAGCCGCGCAGCGCCAGAACGACGATGAGCGCGGTCATGCCGAAGGAGATCACAATCGCGGTCAGCACCAGCGCCTGGGGAAGCGGGTCGGCATAGCCCTCCGCCAGCGGATTGATGATAGGCGGGCGGTTGATGGCGAGCCGTCCCATCGCGAACAGGAACACGTTGACGGCATAGGACAGGAAAGTGAGCCCGAGGATCACCGGAAAGGTGCGCCCGCGAAGCAGGAGATAGATGCCGACCGCAGTCATCACGGCCGTGCCGCTGGCGACGAGGAGTTCCAAATCAGCCTCCCTTCGGCGCGGGCGCGCCGGCGGCGGCGGGAACGGGATCGGAGTCGAGTATGATGTCCATCGGACTGCTGGTGTGCGGCGAGCGTTCGGCGCGCTGCTGGACCCGCGAAATCTTCGACAACGACAACAGCACGACGCCGACGACGGTGAGGAACACGCCGAGGTCGAAGGCCATGGCGGTGGCGAGCTCGAACTTGCCGACCAGCGGTAGCGAGAAATAGTCGTAGGCGCTGGTCAGGAACGGCCGGCCGAAGACGAACGAGCCGATACCGGTAAAGCCGGCGATGGCGATGCCGGCGCCGATCATCGCCTGGGAGTCGACGCGGGCGCGCTCGTTCGCCCAGACATAGCCGCTGGCCATGTACTGCATGATGAGCGCGATGGCGACGACGAGGCCGGCGATGAAGCCGCCGCCCGGCAAATTGTGGCCGCGCAGGAAGATGTAGGCGCCGACGGTCAGCGCCAGCGGCAGCAGGGCGCGGGTGGCCACCACCAGCATCAGCGGATGCGCATCCCTGGCTTCCGCGGCGGTGCGGATGCTCGCCAGGCGGCGGGCCGCCGCCCCGCGCAGCGAGTGGTCGAGCAGCGCGAAGATGGTGATCGCCGCGATGCCCAGCACGATGATTTCGCCGAAGGTATCGAAGCCGCGGAAATCGACCAGGATGACGTTGACGACATTGGTGCCGCCGCCACCTGGTTTCGACTGCGCCAGATGGTAGGCGGAGATCGAGTCGAAATCGCGCGTCATGACCGCGTAGGCAAGCGCGCCGATGCCGAGGCCGGCGACCGAGGCGATGCCGGCGTCGCGCCAGCGGACGGCGGCGCGCGTCTCGCGCGGCGTCGTCTTCGGAAGCAGGTTGAGCGCGAGCAGCAGGAGGATGGTGGTGACCACGTCCACCGAAATCTGCGTCAGCGCCAGGTCGGGAGCGGAAAACTGCAGGAAGGCGAGCGTTACCATCAGCCCGACGACGCTGGTGAGGACCAGCGCGAAGATGCGGTCATGGTGGCGCAGCGCCGCGGCGAGGCTGGCAGTGACCAACGCGATCCAGGCGACCGCCGCCGGCAGCGACATAGGCAGGGTCTCGCGCGCGCCGGCGCCATGCGACGCGGTCCAGAATCCAGCCGCGGCGAGCAGCACCGTCGCCAGGAGGACGATCGCGACATAGAGCTGCAGCGAGCCGGTGTGCGTGCGCGCGATGGCCGATTGCGACAGGGCGACGGCGCCGGCGATGACGCGGTCGAACATCGCCTTGGCCTCCGGGCGGGGCAGGCTGACGCGGAAGGCGTCGACGCGGTCGTAGGCCAGGAAGAGCGCCGCGCCGGCGGCGATCGCGCCCAGGCTGACGATCAGCGCCTCGGTGACGCCGTGCCAGATCGCGAGATAGTAGGCCGGCAGCGGCGCGCCGATGACCGCCAGCGCGGTGCGCTCGACGATCGGACCGGCGATCAGCGCCGGCAACAGGCCGATCGCCACGACCAGGACGACGAGCACGGCCACCGGCACCCACATGCCGGCCGGCGGATCGTGCGGATGGGACGGATAATCGT
>JAUYMV010000347.1 GCA_030698645.1 Mesorhizobium sp. | reverse complement strand
CCATCGCGGGTGTAGTTCAATGGTAGAACGGCAGCTTCCCAAGCTGCATACGAGGGTTCGATTCCCTTCACCCGCTCCAGCCCTTAAACTCAGCGATCTCGCGCGCGGACAGTTCGGCGGTGCAAATCGCGTCGCCGCGGTGCCGCGCGGATGGTGAAAATGGAGGTCGCGGCCGGACCAGCGGGCGCCGGCTTCGTGCTGATACTGGATAAGCCAAGTCCGGTCGCCGTCCACGGACATTTGCGGCCTGACGTTCGATCAACCGTGGGGCGGCCATCTATTCCGCGGCGACGGGTTCGATTTGCGGTGCGGTGAGGCGATGGCTCGCCTCGTCGCGAAAGATGGCCGGACGCGCCAGGTTCCATCTGCCCAGCCGATAGGCGAACGCGGTGCGCAGGACCCCGAAACCATAGATCATCGACCGTCGGAAGCTGATGCTGGAAGCTTCGGGGAAATACTTTGTCGGGCAGGAGATCTCGCCGATTGAAAAGCCGAACCAGACCGCCTGCGTGATCATCTCATTGTCGAAGACGAAGTCGTTGGAGCAGTTCTTCAGGGGCAGTCGCTCCAGGACCACGCGGCTCCAGACGCGGTAGCCAGTGTGATATTCGGACAGGTTCTGGCCCATCAACAGGTTCTGGACATAGGTCAGGCACCGGTTGGCGATGTATTTGTAGCGCGGCATGCCGCCCTTGAGCGCCCCCTTGCCGAGAAATCTGGACCCCAGCGCGACATCGTAGTGGCCCGACACAATCATGCTCGCCATCGCGCCCACGAGGCGCGGCGAATACTGGTAGTCCGGGTGCAGCATGACAACGATATCGGCGCCGCGGTCCAGCGCGGTTGCGTAGCAGGACTTCTGGTTGGCGCCGTAGCCGGCGTTGCGGTCGTGGACGACGACATGGATGCCGAGCGACCTGGCAATGGCGATCGTATCGTCGTTGCTGGCATCGTCGGTCAGGATGACGTCGTCGACGATGTCGCGCGGGATTTCGTCGTAAGTGCGCCGGAGCGTCTTCGCGGCGTTGTAGGCCGGCAGCACGACGGCCACCTTCAAACCCTGGATCACGATCGCATCGTCCCCAAAACGGCTGCCGGACGCGGGAGCGACCGGCGGACGTATCCCTTGTGGGAAGTGCTACCGCGATGTAGCAAAAATACCAAGCGATCAATCAACCCAGGCGGTACCGTGACGATCCACAACGACATCCGACACGGTGCAACGGCTTGGGCGCGCCTGCTGCCCTTCACGGTTGCCGTTCTCGCCTTCGGCGTGATGGCGCTTCTCTACCTCGCCGCCCCGGTTGCCCTCTACAACGCGATCCTGCGCGGCTGGGGCATCAAACCGTTCCCGTTCGTGTTCCTCGATACGGACACCGTGCTGTCGGCGGTGCGGTGCGTGCGCCAGGGCGTCGACGTATTCGCGGTCAATCCATGCGACACGCTCGGGCGCCTGTTCTCCTATTCGCCGCTGTGGCTCTTGATGGCGGAGCTGCCCGAGCAGATGACACGGCTCAATCCGTCGGGCCTGATCGTCTGTGCCGGCTATTTCCTGTCGCTGCTCCTGCTGCCCGTCGGGACGACGCGCCGGGAGGGCTGGCTGGTCGCGTTCGGAGCGGTCTCGACCGCGGCGGTGTTTGCCGTGGAACGCGGCAACAACGATCTCGTGCTGTTCGCGCTGGCTGCGGTGGCGGCGACACTCGCCTGCCGGTCGCCGGGACTGCGGCTGGTCGGCTACGGCGCGGCGCTGCTGGCCGGACTGCTTAAATTCTATCCGATGACCCTTCTCGCGCTGGCGACCAGAGAGAGGCCGGGCCGGTTCGTGCTGGTCGTCGCGCTTGTGTGTGTCGCCACGGCTGCATTCCTGCTCGCGATGGGCGAGGAACTGATGCGCGCGCTCAGCATCATACCGACCGGCGAGTGGTACGGCACGATGTTTGGCTCATCGACCGTCGCCGGCGGCCTCGGCCAGCAATTCGGCTGGCCGCCGCGGCTCCAGGGCGGTGTGCATGTCCTGATGTGCCTGGGCGCGCTTGCCGCGGGACTGTGGCTGGCGGCGCGGCCGGCGATCCGTTTGGCTATGGCGACGCTGGACGAACGCCAGCAAGCCTTCCTGCTGGTCGGCGCGCTGCTGACGCTCAGCTGCTTCTTCACGGCGCAGAACATCGGTTACCGCGCGATCCACCTGCTGCTGCTCTTGCCGACCGCGCTTGCGCTGGCGCGGATCGGCGGATCGAGCCCGGTGCTGCGCTGGCTGCCGCGCCTGGTGCTCGTGCTGCTGTGGGCCGAAGGATGGCGCCACGCCATCCATCAGTTGCCAATCGCCGATCCATTCACGCTGCGCCTGATAAGCTGGGCGCTGCGGGAAATCGCGTGGTGGATGCTGATCCCGGTCCTCATCGCCTGCGTCGCGATCCTGCTCGCACGATCGGAGATCGGGCGACGGCTCTTGCCGCGCCTTGCGCGCACGCTTGACGCCCGCCCCGCCCCGACCGTCGGATGACGGGCGCTCCTTCGCGCGCCTGGACGAATTCAGAGACCTGAGCTTCGTCGCAACATTCGTGCATGATTCGGCGCGCACGCCGGCGTTGCGCGCCTGGCGTATCGACGCCGTTCGGCGCCACCGCAGCGAGCGTTGCGGATCGCCGCTCGATCGGAACCGGCAACCCTGGACATCCCAGCCGCGGCACCAGCGTATGGCCGCGCCTTGCGCAATGCCTGCGCCATGCGTATGTGCGGGCTTCGAACAGGAGCCAGACGATGCCCGGCGCAGTGACACGTTTTCTCGGCGACAGCCCGCTACGGGTTCTCCTCAAACTGCTCGTCGTCTCGTTCATCGTCGGGCTGGTGATGGTGACGTTCGGCTGGACGCCCTACGACATCATCGAGGGAATCCGGGAATTCTTCATCGGCATCTGGCGGATGGGATTCGCCGCCTTCGGGCGCTTCTTCGACTACATCCTCGTCGGCGCAGTCATCGTCATTCCGGCCTTCATCATCCTGCGGCTGCTCAGCTACCGCCGCTAGATCCGACAAATCCCGCGGCCACCTCGAACAGGATGGCATGACGCCTCGCAAGCGTTGGCACATCGTCGGCATAGCCGCCGCCGATGACACCGCACACCGGCACCGCGCGCGCCCGAAAGAAGCTCATGACCAGCCGGTCGCGCTGCCGCAGCCCGTCGTCGGTCAACGCCAGTCTGCCGAGCTTGTCGTCCTGATGCGGGTCGACGCCTGCATTGTAGAACACGATGTCGGGCCGCGCATACTCGGCCAGCACCGGCAGAATAGCGCCGAGACGCGCCAGATAGTCGGCGTCGCCGGTGCCGTCGGGAAGCGCCAGGTCGAGGTCTGACGCGATCTTGCGTGCCGGGTAGTTGGCGCGCGCATGCATGGAAAAGGTGAATACGCGCGGCTCCGCGGCGAAGATTTCCGCCGTGCCGTCGCCCTGGTGCACGTCGAGGTCGACGACCAGCACACGTCGCGCGCGACCTTCCGACAGCAGCACATGCGCCGCCACGCCGACATCGTTGAAGGTGCAGAATCCGGCGCCCTGCGCGCGTCGCGCATGATGGCTGCCGCCGGCCGTGTTGCAGGCGATGCCGTGCGTCAACGCCAGGCGCGCCGCCAGTATCGTGCCCGCCACCGCCATCTGCGCGCGCCGCGACACCTGCTCGGAAACCGGGAAACCGATTTCCTTTTCGATGCCGGCCGGCACCGTCAGGTCGAGCACCTGGTCGACATAGGCCGCGTCATGCGCGAGCTTCAGCCAGGCCGGCGAGGGGGAGGCGGGCGTGCGCAGGTTTTCTTCCGTCGCCAGCCCCTGCGCGCGCAGCGTCTCCATCAGCAAGCGGTACTTGCCCATTGGGAATCGATGCCGGGCAGGGAAATTCGCGTCGTAGTCGGGATGATGGACGATCGGCAGGAGCATTGCCACCAGTGTAGGGCGGATTGGGCCGAGAGGAAGTGTGCGTTGCCCGAAACCGACCCTTGCTTGCTTTGCGATGGCGCGGCGGGCACATAGCCGCATCGCAGGATCGGTCCGGAGAGCGGAATTGATTGCACCGTCCGAAACGCTTGCCGCGCCACCGGCCTTCGCCGTCAACAGCCGCGTCGTGCTGTCGATCGCGCTGCCGATGATGCTGGCCTATCTCACGACGCCGCTGCTCGGCCTCGTCGACACCGCCGTCATCGGCCAGCTTGGCGACGCCGCGGCGCTGGGTGGCCTGGCCGCCGGCGCGATAGTCTTCGATCTCGTCTTCGCCACGTTCAATTTCCTGCGCTCGGGTACCACGGGCCTGGTCGCCCAAGCCTTCGGGCGCGGCGACGCCGCGCAGCAACAGGTGCATTTCTGGCGCGCGCTGATCCTTGCCGTCGCCGGCGGCCTGGCGCTCTTCGCCGCGACGCCGCTGATCGTCGCGGCCGGCGGCTGGTTCATGGCGGCCGAACAAAGCGTCACCACCGCGATGGGTCTCTATGTGGCCATCCGTCTCGTCGCCGCGCCTTTGGCGCTCGCCAACTACGCCATCCTCGGCTATTTGCTCGGCCGCGGCGAGGCGGGCCTGTCCCTCCTGCTGCAACTGGTGCTCAACGGCCTCAACATTGCGCTGTCGATCTGGCTCGGCCTGTGGCTCGGCTGGGGCATTGCCGGTGTCGCCTGGGGCACGGTGGCGGGCGAAACCGTCGCCGCCCTCCTTGGCATGGCGATCCTGATGCGCCGCTTCCGCGACGCGCCGCGTCTCACCGGTCGCCTCGTCTTCGACTTGGCGCCGATTCGCCGCATGCTGGCGCTCAACCTCGACATCATGATCCGCTCCTTCGTGCTGCTCGGCGCCTTCGCGCTTCTGGCCCGCCAGGGCGCGCAACTCGGCACTTTGACGCTCGCCGCCAATGCCGTGCTGATGAACTTCTTCCTCGTCGCCGGCTATTTCCTCGACGGCTTCGCCACAGCCGCCGAACAGCTCGCCGGCCGTGCCATCGGCGCGCGGCGCGGCGACCTGTTTCGCCAGGCGGTGCGGCTGACCTCGGCATGGGGTTTCGCCACCGCCCTCGCGGTCGCTGCGCTGATGCTCGTCTTCGGCGAGGCGCTGGTGGGGGTCGTCACCACGGCGCCGGACGTGCGGGCGGCGGCTGCCAACTACCTGCCATGGGCGGCATTCACCGCCGTCTCCGGCGTGCTCGCCTTCCAGATGGACGGCGTCTACATCGGCGCGACCTGGTCGCGCGAGATGCGCAACATGATGCTGCTGTCGTTCGCGGTCTATGTCGCAGCCTTGCTCGCCCTGCCGCAATTTCTCGGCAATCATGGCCTGTGGGCCGCGCTGCATGTCTTCTTGATCGTGCGCGGCCTGAGCCTGCTTGCCGCGCTTCCGCGCCGCACGAGATCGGCTTTCGCCTGACCTATGCGAGGGTCGCGTCGGCCCAGATGTCGACCGCGCTGTCGCGAATGTCGCGGATAGAGCGCAGCCCCTCGTCGTCGGCAAATCGCGACATGCCGCGCACGATGCGGCCGGGCAAAGCCGGTCCCGCATAGATCATGCCGGTGTAGAGCTGCACGAGATCGGCGCCGGCGCGGATCTTTTCCAGCGCCGTCTCCACCGAATCCACACCGCCGACGCCGATCAGCGGGAAATCCTTGCCGAGACGGCGTCGCATGCGCGCCAGCATGGTCGTCGAGCGGGCAAACAATGGCTTGCCGGACAGTCCGCCCGTCTCCCCGACATGTTCGGGGCCGGTGAGTCCGGTCCGCGCCAGCGTCGTGTTGGAGACGATCAGCCCGTCCAATCCCTTGTCCAGAAGCTCGGCCGCGATGTCGTCCAGCTCTGCTTCCACCAGGTCCGGCGCGATCTTCAGGAAGATCGGCGCCGATCTGCCCGCCGCCGCCGTGTCGCGCGCGGCCATCACCCGCGTCAGCAGTTCGGCCAGGCTGTCGCGGCCCTGCAAGGCGCGCAGGCCGGGCGTGTTGGGGGAGGATATGTTGACGGTCAGGTAGGCGGCATGCGGTGCGAAGATTTTGATCCCCGCCTCGTAATCGGCGACGCGGTCGGTGCTGTCCTTGTTGGCGCCGATGTTGACGCCGACGATGCCCGTGCGGCGGCTGCGCGCCGCGATCCGCGCCAGCACGGCCGCATGCCCCTCGCTGTTGAAGCCGAAGCGGTTGATGACGGCTTCGTCCCGCATCAGGCGGAAGATGCGCGGTTTTGGATTTCCCGCCTGCGCCAGGGGCGTGACCGTGCCGATCTCGGCAAAGCCGAAGCCGAGCGCCAGCAGCGCGTCCGGAACCTCGCCGTTCTTGTCATAGCCGGCCGCCATGCCGAGCGGATTGGGAAACTCCAGTCCGGCGAGCCGCACCCGCAACCGGTCGTCGGGGCGCGGCCGCCGCGCCAGCGGTAGCCCGCACTTCAGAGCCGAGATCGACAGCCCGTGGGCGGTTTCCGGATCGAGCGCGAAGAGCAGCGGCTGGCCGAGCCTGGTCAGGTCGAACATCAGTCCCCCAGTTCGGGAAAGACGTGCCGCCCGTCCGGTCCGAGCGGCAGCGGCCGCGCCCAGCGCGTCGCCGCGATGGGCAGGGCGCCGTAGAGATGCGGAAACAGCGCGCCGCCGCGCGACGGCTCGAAGCGCAATGCGATGCCAAGCGCCGCCGTGTCGACGGCCACCAGGACGAGGTCGTCCAGTCCGGCGAAATGCCGTGCTGCCGTCTCCTCCATCTGCGCCGCCGTCGAGAAATGGATGAAGCCGTCCGCCAGATCGACCGGCGCCCCGAGGAATGCGCCGGCGGCGACGGCTTCGTCCCACAGCGCCCTCGGCGCGATCTTGTAGATGGTGCGGTCCATATCCTGCCTATAGACGCTGCGCGTCCTGCGCGAAAGGAGCGGCTTCCGGGCCGCGCACAGCTTTGACCGCCTCTCCACTCCCTACTCTCCCCATTTTGTCACCATCTGTCAGCAATCTTGCACGAACCTTTGTCCACGCCCCCTCCGCCCTCGGCGATGATGTCTGCCGCGCAACGGAGGCTGGGCATGGACTGGACAAGGCAGATCGAGACCACGCAGGACCTGCTCGACCGCATCGTCGCGCTGCTGCTGTCGCTTGCCGATCTCGCCGAATATGCCGCCGGCGCACCCGACGCGCGGCGGCGCCTCGCGCTCGCCATCATCCGCACGGGCGAATCCGTCACGCGCGATGCCTTCTGTGTCTCCGGCAGCGCCCCGAGGCTCCCCGCAAGGATGGCGGCCGATGGACGCGCCGTGCCCACCCCCGCTGGCTCCACCCCTGGCGACGGTCCCGAAGACGCGCTGGCGCTTGCCATGTCGCTCCGGACGCTCGCGCTCCTCGTCGCGGTGATGGCCAGGCACGATCGCCGTCTGATGGCGCTGAGTTCGGCTGAGGGTTGGTCGATCAGCATCATCAAGAACAGCCCTCGACGCCGCGACGATGTCCCACATCTCCCCGCCACGGCCGTCCCGCTCCAATGGCATGACACGTCGTAAATCGACCCGGTTCCGAGGACCAATTCCAATTGTCGCTGGCGCGACCCTCGGGCCGGCGGCGTCCTTGCGCGGACGTCATCCCGGAGGGCAAAGGCCAACCGGGATCCAGAGCCGTGCCGAACCAAGCTCGTGCCGACCTTGCCGCATGTTTCGGCAACCGGTTGGGATGTCCATGCAATATTGGCGCTCTGGATCCCGGATGCCCTCCGGGCTCCGGGATGACGGACGCGGTGGTTTCCCTGCTTGCCCCTCTCCCTATTTCAGGCGCAAATCCATGGCGTGATGCGCCGCAAACGAGGAGATCTGTCCATGCGCATCTTTCATCTCGCCGGTATCGTCCTCTTTGCCACCGCGGGCCCGGCGCTCGCCGAGGATACCGGCCGCTATGCGCTGGAAAAGACCGACGACGGTTATGTCCGCATGGACAGGTCGACCGGCGAGATGTCGCTTTGCACGGCACGCTCGGGCCAACTCGTCTGCAAGTTGGCCGCCGACGAGCGGTCGGCCTTCGAGGGCGAACTGGACCGCGTGATGGCGAAGCTCGAAGATCTCGAAAAGCGGCTTGCCGCGGTTGAAAACCAGTCGGTCCGCGTTCCCGGCCTCCCGTCGGACGAGGAGATCGAGAAATCGCTTGGCTACATGGAAAAGTTCTTCCGCCGCTTCATGGATGTGATGAAGGATTTCGACAAGGACATGCGCGGAGCCGATCGGGAACCCGCGACACCGCAGAAGACCTGAGTGGAAACGGCCGTCGACCGCCATCACTCATCCGGTCTGGCTCGGCGGCTCATAGGGTTCGAGCCCGAACAGCATCAGCACCAGGGACAATGCGAAGAACCCG
The DNA here is from genome assembly GCA_030698645.1 of Mesorhizobium sp. GTDB lineage: Bacteria > Pseudomonadota > Alphaproteobacteria > Rhizobiales > Rhizobiaceae > Mesorhizobium_A. Next base: position 20,477 of record JAUYMV010000347.1, on the reverse strand, counting down.
ATCGCCACGCCGAGCGTGATCTGGGCGAAGCGGCCATAGACCTCGCGCATCACTGTTCCGAGCACGAACTGGGCATGGCCGTCAGCCGGCCGCGACTTCTCGTCGAGGTAAAGCCAGACTTCGGTATGCTTGGGGTTTTTCGAGGCCGCGGCCTTGGCCTTCCACATCAGCACGACCGCCATCAGCAGCGTCAGGATTGCACCTGAGCGAAACGCCGACACCGGTGCGAAGGAAAAACCGACCATCACGCATCCGATCGCCAGCGAGCCGAACATCACGGCGCGACCGACGCATTCCACCGCTATCCGCCTGATCTCGTCCATCGGCCACCTGGAACCTCGCGCCAGCCCGAATGTGGCTCTCGCGTTTGCCCGTCTGCAAATCACAATATGGCGAGTTGCGAAGCCGGCAAGGGGCAGGTGGTCTCGAAATGCCGGATGTAGCGCCTTGATACACGCCAATGCGCCCCATTCGGTTCCTTCCGGACCTATTCTCCTTGAATTGCCCCCGCTCTCACGCATAATTGCGCTGATCGCCGGGCTACACGGCGCAGGGAACGCTGGAGGGAACAAGGGTGCCATCAGGCGTCAGATTTGTGATCGCCGACGACCACCCGCTGTTTCGAGGCGCGCTGAAAGAGGCGTTGTCCGGCGTCGGCACGGATACGGAAATTCTCGAGGCCGGTGATTTCGAGACCGCGCGCGCTCTCGTAGCCGCCAATGACGACCTCGACCTCATCCTGCTCGACCTGGCAATGCCTGGGGTCAGCGGGCTGACCGGTCTTGTCACCTTGCGCGGCCTGCAGGCCGGCGTGCCGGTCGTCATCGTCTCGGCGCATGACGACCCCGAGACGATCCGCCGGGCCCTCAGCCTCGGCGCTTCCGGCTTCATATCGAAATCGTCGAGCATGGAAGAGATCCGCCGCGCCATCGACACGGTGCTTGGCGGCGGCATCTTCTCGCCCGACGACATCGACCTCGGCATCGAGGGCGATCCCGAGATCTCCGACCTTATCCGGCGTTTGCAAACCCTGACGCCGCAGCAGTCCCGCGTGCTGAGCATGCTCGCCGAAGGGCTGCTCAACAAGCAGATCGCCTACGAGCTCAGCGTCTCGGAGGCGACGATCAAGGCGCATGTCTCCGCGGTGCTGCAGAAGCTCGGCGTCGACAGCCGCACCCAGGCCGTCATCCAGCTGGCCAAGATCGGCGCCGATGCGTTGCAGAACGCGGGTTAGCGAGCCTTCTATTCGGCGGCGGCCGGCGTCTTCTGATGCCGCGCCAGCATGGAGCGCAGCGCCGCCGGCTTGACCGGCTTGTTCAGCACGGCGACGTCGAGGCGGGCAGCCATCTGCCTGACCTCCAGCGATCGGTCCGCGGTCAGCAGCACGGCAGGGATGGTTCCCTCGTAGAGCGCCTGAAGCTTGCCCACGACATCGAAACCGGTCTCCCCGTCGAGGTGATAGTCGGCGAAGATGATGTCGGGCGCGGGCTTGTCAGCGAGGCGCTTTTCGACGATCGCGGCCGAACCGGCGATGGTCACGACAAGGCAGCCCCAGCCTTCGAGCAACAGCCGCATGCCCTCGAGGATGCGCGCATCGTTGTCCACGCATATGACCCTCATTCCCGCCACCGAGAAGGCAGCATGCTTGTCCGCCCGCTTGGTCTCGGCAACCGTCAGCGCCGTCGTTTCCGAGACCGGCAGCACGACCGCGAAAATCGTTCCCTTGCCCCCGAACGAGCCGAGCCGGAGTTCCAGCCGCAGCACGCGCGCGATGCGGTCGACGATGGAGAGGCCGAGTCCAAGGCCCTGCGCCTCGCGCGCGCCCTCGTCGAGCCGCGTGAACTCGCGGAAGACCGTGTTCAGCTTGTCGTCCGGGATGCCGATGCCGGTGTCGATGACCTGGATTTCGACGAGGTCGCCGCGCCGCCGGACGCCGATGAGTACGCTCCCGCTGCGGGTATATTTGATCGCGTTCGAAACGAGGTTCTGCACCAGCCGGCGCAACAGGTTGCGGTCCGTATGGACGATCACCGACGAAGGCACGATGCGCAGCCGCAGGTTCTTCTCCTCCGCCATCGGCGTGAAGTCGGTACCGATCTGGCGCAGCAGCGCGCCGAGGCTGAACACCGAAAGCTGCGGCTTCATCGCACCGGCGTCGAGACGCGAGATGTCAAGCACCGCGCCGAGGATGGTTTCGACCGAATCGAGCGAGGAATCGATGTTGCTCGCCGCCTCGCTGACCAAACCCTTGCCCGCGCGCTCCATCAGCGAGGAGCAATAAAGCCGTGCCGCGTTGAGCGGCTGCAGGATGTCGTGCCCGACCGCCGCGAGGAACCGCGTCTTGCCGAGGTTGGCCTCCTCGGCAAGCATCTGCGCCTGAGCCAGTTCCCTGTTGACGCGGGTCAGTTCCGCCGTTCGGCTCGCCACGCGCTGTTCGAGGCTCTCGTTTGCGCCCTTGAGCGCGAGGTCGGCGCGCACCCTGGCCGTTATGTCGGCATAGGTGGCGACGATGCCGCCGTCCGGCATCGGGTTTGAGCGCAGCTCCAGCACCCGGCCGCTGGCCTTGAGGTCCATCTGCCAGGACACGTCGAAATTGGACAGCCGGTTCAGGATGCCCGCTTCCGTGCCGCGCTGGAGATCGCCGCGGTCGATCAGATGTTCGAGAATGTCGATCAAGGGCACGCCGACCTGGCCCATTTCGTCTGGCAGGTCGAACAGCAGCCGGTATTGCCGGTTCCAGCAGGTCAGCCGGAAGTCCTTGTCGAAGACCGTGATGCCCTGTTCCATCTGGTCGAGCGCGATCTGCAGCAGGTCGCGATTCTGCTGCAGCGCTTCCGATGCATCGTCCAGCAGCCGGAATGCGTCGCGCGAGGAGCGGTCGTTGCGCTGGAACAGCAGCGACAGGATCAACCGCGCCGAAGAGGAGCCGACGGCGCTGGTCAGCAACTGTTCGGAAAAGCGGATCAGATCCGTGTTCGCCGGTTCGTTGCCGTGAATGGGGCGCCCCTCCTGGTTTTCGAAGCGCTCGAACGAGCGTTCGGTGCGTTCGACGCCGAGATAGCGCGCGATCGTTTCGCGCAGCTCGTTCGCGGTGACCGCGGTCCGGAACCTCCGCAGACTCGGCATCGGGCTTTGGTCGCGCGGCACGAACAGCGCCGCCTGGATGCGCTCGAGCGGTTTGGAACTGCGCGACAGCGATCCGAGAACGAAGAACAGCGTGTTGATCGACAGGCTCCACAGCACGCCATGATTGAGCGGCTCGCCAATCGTGCCGAACAGCGCCTGCGGCCGAAGCGCCGCGATGCCGAAGAGGCCGCTGCTGACGAACTCCGAATCGGCAGGCGAAAACGACGGCACCAACAGGGTGTAGGTCCACACGAGGAAGCCTGAGCACATGCCGAGAATGGCGCCGCGGCTGTTGGCGCCGCGCCAGACGAGTCCGCCGACGAAGGCTGGAGCGAACTGGGCGATGGCCGCGAACGACATCAATCCGATCGAGGCGAGCCGCGTGTTGGTGGTGCCTTCCCGATAGTAGAGAAACGCCGCGAAGAGCACGATGAAGATCGCCGCGCGGCGAACGTTCAGGATGACCTTGGAGAGGTCTTCCCGGTCACGCTGCTTCGGCTTGAGAAGCCCGCGCACGAAGACCGGTATCACCAGATCGTTCGATATCATGATCGACAGCGCCACGCTCTCGACGATGACCATCGCGGTCGCCGCGGACAGGCCGCCGATGAAGGCCGCCATGGCGAGCACGTCATGTCCGGCCAGCAGGGGCAGCGACAACACGTAGAGGTCGGCGGAGGTCCTGTCGCCGACCATGATCAGGCCGGCAAACGCGATCGGCAGGACGAATAGATTGATCAGAACCAGGTAGAGCGGAAACAGCCAGGTCGCGGTGCGCAATTCCGGTTCGCTGCGGTTCTCGACGATCGTGACGTAGAACTGGCGCGGCAGCATGATGATGGCAAACCCCGACAGCACGGTGAGCACGATCCAGGTGGCGAACGATGTCTGGTAGTTCACCGATCGCACCACATGCGCGTTGTTTTCCGTGGCGGCGATGAATTCCGACATGCCGCCGAACAGGAAGAACGTCGCCGCCACGCCGATCGCGATGAACGCGGCGAGCTTCACCAGCGATTCCACCGCGACCGCCAGCACGAGACCGTCCTGGTGCTCGGTGGCGTCGGCGTGGCGCGTTCCGAACAGCACGGCGAAGATGGCGAGCAGGAATGCGACGGCCAGCGAGATATCGCCGATGAAGAAGTCGAACGAGGGCGCGGCGCCGCTGTAGTGCTCGACCATCAGGCTGACCGAGCCGGAGATCGCCTTGAGCTGCAGGGCGATGTAGGGGATCGCGCCGACGGTGGCGATGATTGTGGCGATCGAGGCGACCGCGAAGCTCTTGCCGTAGCGCGCGGCGAGGAAATCGGCGATCGAGGTGATCTTTTCGCTCTTGGCCAGCCGGATGATGCGCCGGAGCAGCGGAAAACCGAACAGGAACACCAGCGCCGGGCCGATATAGATGGCGATGAATTCGAGGCCGCGTTCCGATGCCAGGCCGACCGACCCGAAGAATGTCCACGACGTGCAGTAGATGGCGAGGCTGAGTGCGTAGATGTAAGGTCGCGAGCGGCCGGTCTCGTGCCTCGCGGCCCTGCGGTCGCCGAGGCTCGCGATGGCGAACAGGAGCGTCACATAGGAAATCGCGATGATGACGATGACCCAGCCCTGCACGCCGAGTTCCTCCCCTTCCAGGCAACGCAGTCCCGCGGAGCATGGCGCAACAGGCGCGCCGCGTGCAAGCGTCATCTGAATATCGCGGATCCGCGCTGGCCCGAAGGGGCGGTTCTGGACCTCGCCGGACGGATTTCGGGCCCACCCCTCTTATCCCGAGGTGTGAAGAGGGTTAACCTTTGCGCCGCCGGTCGATGAGCCGACTAGAGCGCAGTGCAGGAGGGAACCATGCTGAAGGAATTCCAGGAGTTCATTTCCAAGGGCAATGTCATGGACCTTGCCGTCGGTGTCATCATCGGCGGCGCGTTCGGCCTGATCGTATCGTCACTGGTGGGCGACATCATCATGCCGCTCGTCGGCGCCGCCTTCGGCGGCTTCGATTTCTCCAACTATTTCCTGCCGCTGTCGTCGGCGGTCACCGCCGAATCGCTCGAGGAGGCGCGCAAGCAGGGCGCGGTCTTCGCCTATGGCGCCTTCATCACCGTTATCATCAACTTCGTCATCCTCGCCTGGATCATCTTCATCATGGTGCGCTCGCTGAACACGTTGCGCCGCAAGCTGGAGCGGGAGAAGCCGGCAGCTCCCCCCGCGCCGCCGCCGGCCGACGTGCAATTGCTGACCGAAATCCGCGACCTGCTGGCCGCGCGGAAATAGCGTCCGGCTTCGGCGGGTGGCCCAAGAGGCCGCCCGCCGCGATTCTTGTGGCGGCGACGGTTTCCGGCTATCGGTCGCCGCTCACGTTCACTGGAACCCCCCCCATGTCCCTGATCGATTTCGCCCGGCCGGAGGCCCGGCTGGCGCCCGAAAGCGGCATTGTCGCCGTGCTCAATTACGGCCGGACCCGCGAAGGGCTGATTCCGCTGTGGACTGGCGAGGGCGACCTGCCGACGCCCGCCTTCATCGCCGACGCGGCGCGTCAGGCGCTGGCCGACGGCGAGACGTTCTACACCTGGCAGCGCGGCATCCCCGAACTGCGCGCCGCGCTCGCGCGCTATCACACGCGGCATTTCGCACGCCCCTTCCAGCCAGAGGAATTCCTCGTCACCACCGGCGGCATGCAGGCCATCCTGCTTGCCATCCAGGCCATCGCCGGGCAGGGCGACGAGGTCGTCTACCTGGCGCCGGCCTGGCCCAATTTCGCCGGCGCGCTCGGCATTGCCGGCGGCATCCCCGTCGCCGTCACCCTCGATCATTCCGGCAATGGCTGGTCGTGCGACGTTGGCAAGATCGAGGCCGCGATCTCCCCTCGCACCAAGGCGCTGTTCATCAACACGCCGTCCAACCCGACCGGCTGGACCGCCGACCGGGAGACACTGGTGCAGATCCTCGACATCGCGCGCCGCCACGGCCTGTGGATCGTCGCCGACGAGATCTACACGCATTTCCACTACGGCGAAGGCCGGGCGGCCTCCTTCATGGACATCATGAACGACGACGACCGGATTCTCTTCGTCAATTCCTTCTCCAAGAATTGGGCGATGACCGGCTGGCGCGTCGGGTGGCTGCGTGTGCATCCCGAACTGCAGCAGATGTTCGAGAACCTGATCCAGTACTCCACGTCGGGCGTGGCGCAGTTCATGCAGCGCGGCGCGGTCGCCGCCCTCGACCATGGCGATCCGTTCATCTTCGAACAGGTGGCTCGGGCGCGCGCCGCGCGCGACATCGCCTGCGACATCCTCGGCGCAACCGGCCGCGCGAATTTCGCCGCGCCGCAGGGCGCGTTCTACCTGTTCTTCAAGGTGGATGGGGTCACCGATTCGCATCAGGCCGCCTTCGACATCGTCGACCGCGCCAATGTCGGCCTGGCGCCGGGCACCGCCTTCGGCGCCGGCGGCGAAGCCTTCTTCCGCATCTGTTTCCACCGCCGCCTCGATCAGGTCGAGGAAGCGTCGCACCGGCTGGCAGGCTGGATCAGGGGGCTGTAGGGGGGCGGAGCCTTTTACCTCCCCCTTGTGGGGAGGTCGCGCCGAAGGCGCGGGTGGGGGTCGCGAGCATCAGCGAGCCAGCAAGACCTAAGCCTTATGAAGCACCCCCACCCGCCTGCCGGCACCCTCCCCACAAGGGGAGGGGAGCAAACCCGCAATGCGGGTGATGGGGCTGAAGCGGAGTAGAACTCAACCCCCCGACGACGGCACGACCAGCGGGATGATGCGGTCGGTCTGCGCGACGCCCGGCCGCCTTGTATCGTTGAGCGGAATGCCCAGCGCCGCCCAGGTTTCCACCAGCGCGTCGCGCAGGCCCTCGATCAGTTCGTCGCCGTGAAACGGCGTCGGCGTGATGCGCAGCCGCTCCGTGCCGCGCGGCACGGTCGGATAGTTGATCGGCTGGATGTAGATGCCGTGCACGCCGAGCAGGCGGTCGGTGGCGAGCTTGCAAAGCTCCGGGTCGCCCACCAGCACCGGCACGATATGCGTCTCCGACGGCATCACCGGCAGGCCGGCGGCCGAGAGAATCTCCTTGGTGCGGGCCGCCTGACGCTGTTGCTGGGCGCGTTCGGCCTGCGAGGCCTTGAGGTGGCGGATCGAGACGGTCGCCGCCGCGGCGATGGCCGGCGGAAGCGCGGTGGTGAAGATGAAGCCGGGCGCGTAGGAGCGCACCGCGTCAACCACGGCGCGCGAGCCGGTGATATAGCCGCCAAGTGTGCCGAATGCCTTGGCCAGCGTGCCCTCGATGACGTCGATGCGGTGAGCCAGGCCCTCGCGTTCGCTGATGCCGCCGCCGCGTTCGCCATACATGCCGACGGCATGGACCTCGTCGATATAGGTCATCGCATTATGGCGTTCGGCGAGTTCCACGATCTTCTCGATCGGCGCGATGTCGCCATCCATCGAGTAGACGGACTCGAACACGATCAGCTTGGCGCGCGACCGGCCGGCCGCCTGCAACAGGCTCTCCAGATGGCCGACATCGTTGTGCCGGAACACCTTCTTCTCGGCGCCCGATCGGCGTACGCCCTCGATCATCGAGGAATGGTTCAGCTCGTCCGACAGGATAAGGCAGTTCGGCAGCAGGCGCGCGATGGTCGAGATCGCTGCCTCGTTGGACACGAAACCCGAGGTGAAGACGAGACCAGCTTCCTTGCCGTGTAGGTCGGCGAGTTCCGCCTCGAGCTCGACCAGCGGATGCGTCGTGCCGGAAATATTGCGCGTGCCGCCCGAGCCCGATCCCATGGTGCCCGCCGCCTGCTGCATCGCCGCGATGACGTCGGCGTGCTGGCCCATGCCCAGATAGTCGTTCGAACACCAGACGGTGATCTCCCTGGCCTCGCCGTTCGACCGGAAGACCGCGCGGGGAAAGGAGCCGACGATGCGCTCGATGTCGGCGAACACCCGGTAACGGCGCTCGGCATGGAGTTGGTCGATCGCTTCGTCGAAAAATCTCTGGTAGTTCATGTGATCTCGGCCTCGTCCCGAATTCGAGGCGGAACATAAGGGCAGCCGCGGCGGGAATCTATTCCACATTCGGGGTCAAATTGCCACGCCGGCTGCACTCGGTCTCGCCCTTTCAATAGGTCAAATACGAAGCGGAGGGCGGAATCGGCCTTGTCCTGGATCAAATGTGCCGAAAAACACTGACACCTGGCGAGCGAATGTTGTAAATCTTTGCTCGCTAGGGTCATGGAACCGGCATTCGATCCTCGGCTAGGACGGGAGCGAAATCCTGCGGATGCCACGGGGATGCGATGTTCGGCAAGCCAGAGTTCAGGTTCCTGCAACGTGCCGTGGTCGAACTCGGGGTGTTTTCGGCTGTCGTGAACGTGCTGCTGCTGGTCATGCCGCTCTATCTCCTGCAGGTCTACGACCGGGTTCTGCCGGCATCGAGCGTAACCACGCTCGTCTACCTTTCAATCATCGCAGTCGTCGCGCTCGCCGTCCTCGGCGTGATCGAGATCGTGCGCGCGCAGTATGCCGGACGCGTGGCGGCGCGCCTCGACAGCCGGCTTGGCGGCCCGCTCTTCCAGACCGCCATGAACGGCCCGCGCGCCGCGCTTGGCGACGTCCAGCCGCTGCGCGACCTGTCGACGGTGCGCGCCTTCGTCGCCTCGCGCACACTGTTTTGCCTGTTCGACCTGCCTTTCGCCCCATTGTTTATTGCCATCCTCTATCTCGTCCAGCCGGTTCTGTTCTGGATCACGCTCGGCGGCGCCGCGCTTCTCGTCGCCATTGCCGTCGTCAACCAGATGGCCACCGAAAAGGCCGCCAAGACGGCGAGTGAAACGATGATGACGACGATGAGCACCGCGCAGACCTTCGCGCGCAACTTCGAGACCGTGCGCGCGCTCGGCATGGTCGGCAACGTCACCGGCATCTGGGGCGCGCGCTTCGCCGACGCGCTTGGCGCGTCCGACAAGGTCGCCGCGTCGAACGCCGTCTGGAGCGGCGTGGCGCGCTCGCTCCGCATCCTTCTGCAGATCGCGACGCTCGGCGTCGGGGCCTGGCTCGTTCTGCAAGGCTCGATGACGGCCGGCATGATTTTCGCCTCGTCGATCATCTCCGGTCGCGCGCTGCAGCCGCTCGACCAGATCATCGGTTCCTGGCGTCAGATCGTCGAGGCAAGGCAGGCATGGCGGCGTGTAGCGGCCAGTGTCAACGAAGACGCCGGGCCGGTTCACGATCAGGTCGCCGAGCCCGCGCCGCAAGGCGCGCTCGTCGTCGAACAGCTCGTCTACGTTCCGCCCGGCGCGGACCCGGCCGCGCAACCGCTCATCAAGCGCATCGGGTTTCGCGTCGGCGCCGGTGAAACAGTCGCCATCGTCGGTCCGAGCCGGGCTGGCAAGTCGACGCTTGCGCGCCTCCTCGTGGGGGCCATCCGGCCGCGATCCGGGGTCGTGCGCATCGACGGATCGGACATCCGCAACTTCGATCCCGATGCGCTCGGTCGTCGCGTCGGCTATCTGCCGCAGGAGGTCGAGCTTTTTCCGGGCACGATCGCGCAGAACATCTGCCGCTTCGATCCGGCCGCGTCCGAGGCCGATATCGTCGCCGCCGCGACGCGCGCCCATGCCCACGAGCTCGTTATCGGTCAGCCCAAGGGATATAACACCGAGATCGGACCGATCGGCGTCCGGCTGTCCGGCGGCGAGCGCCAGCGTATCGGCCTGGCGCGCGCTTTTTACGGGAACCCGCGCCTGATCGTCCTCGACGAGCCCAATGCCAACCTCGATTCCGAAGGCGAGCAGGCGCTCGAACGCTCGATCCGCGAGGCGGCGGCAGACAAGGTCACGGTGCTCGTCATCACCCACAAGCCGTCGATTGCGGCAAAGTGCAACCGCGTCCTGATGCTGCGCGACGGCCAGATCGAACTTTACGGACCGTCGGCCGAGGTTCTCCAGAAGCTCGCCCAGGGTGCCGCCCAGCGCGGCGTCCAGCCGGCGCCGTCGCCGCGTCCGCCCGAACAACCCGCGACGCCCGGCACGGTCGTGCGCCTGACGGCGAACCAGTCATGACGCTCGCGACCGTACCCGGCGGCTGGGAAAGCCGCGTCGAAACCCGCACCGGCGCGATCGCGTTCACCGGCTACCTGACGCTCGCCGCGTTTGCCGGCGCGATCGGCTTCTGGGCCGTCACCGCGCCGCTCGAAGGCGCCGCCATCGCGCCTGGCTACGTCGCCGCCGTCGGCCAGAACATCATGATCCAGCATCTCGAGGGCGGCATCATCCGCGAGGTCGTCGTCCGCGATGGCGATCGCGTCAAGGCGGGCGACCAGCTGCTCGTGCTCGACGCGACCGTGGCCGAGACGCAGTTGAACCGTCTTGTCCGCCAGCTGATCGCGATGCGCGCCAAGGCTGCCCGTCTCGAGGCCGATCGCGATTCGCTCGAGGTGCTGGAATTTCCGCCCGACCTGATGGCCAATCTTCGCGGCATCGACTTTTCCGACGTCGTCAACGAGCAGAAGAAGGAGTTCGACGCCCGGCTTGCGCGCTACGGCGCCGAACGCGAAATCCTCAACCAGCGCGTTCTCTCGCTGAGGGAGGCGGTCGAGGGTCTCGCCGCCCAGAAAAAGGCTGGTGAGGACCAACTCGTCGTGGTTCGCGACGAACTCGCCCGCAAGAAGGACCTGCTCGACAAGGGCCTCACCAATCGCTCCGAATACACCGCGCTTCTGCGCAGCGAAGCCGAGCTGATCGGCCAGGTCGGCGCCATCCAGGCGCAGATTGCCAGCTCCGCCACGCAGCAGGTGGAGTCGCGCCAGCAGATCGAGCGATTGACGACCACCCGCGTGGAAGTCGCCGTCAGCGAGCTCAACACGGTGCGCGCCGCGATATCCGACATCGAGGAGCAGATCCGGGCCGCGGAAGCCGTGCTCGAAGGCACGGTGATCAGGGCGCCAGCCGATGGCGTCGTCGTGCGACGGGTCTACAACTCGGCCGGTTCCGTGGTGCGAGCCGGCGAGCCGGTCATCGAACTCCTGCCGACCGCCAGTGAACTCGTCATCGAGGCGCGCATCAGTCCGAGCGACATCGACGCCGTGCGCATCGGTCAGGCGGCCAATCTGCGATTCTCCGCGCTGAACGCGCGCAATACGCCGGAAGTGCCGGGCACCGTGTCGTACATTTCCGCCGACCGGCTGATCGATCCGGCCAACGGCCAACCCTATTATACCACACGCGTGCGCATCACCGAGAACCTGCCGCCGGAGATCAACGCCGCGCAGATCTATCCCGGCATGCCGGTCGAAACCTTCATCGCCACCGGCTCGCGCACCTTCCTCGAATATCTGATCCGCCCGCTGCAGGATTCCTTCAGCCGCGCGTTCAGGGAGGAGTGAGGAGCGCTCCGCGCAGCGGACGAAAAGCCAACGATTTGGCTTTTCGAGCGACGAACTGGCCGCCCCAAGGGCAGGGCGCGCAAGCGAAGGGCAGGGAGCGGTCCGCAAGTCGGGCCTCCGCCACGCTTCCTTAAATCTTTTGCCCTAGGGTCCGCTCGCGCCGGAGTGTTCGTCCGGCCGGCCGGAGCCCGTTGCAGCCCCGGTCCGTGTTCGGCCAAGGGGTTTTGCGTATGGCTGTTCTGGTTACGGGCGGCGCCGGCTTCATCGGCAGCCACATGGTCTGGGAATTGCTCGACGATGGCGAGGATGTCGTCGTGCTCGACCGCCTGTCGACCGGCTTCAACTGGGCGGTTCCCGCAGAAGCGCGTCTGGTTATCGGCGACATCGGCGACCAGAACCTGGTCAAGCACATCGTACGGCGCCATTCCATCGACGCGGTCATCCATTTCGCCGGCTCCGTCGTGGTGCCGGACTCGCTCGCCGATCCGCTCGCCTACTACGACAACAACACCTGCAAGTCGCGCGCCCTGATCGAAGCCTGCGTACGCGGAGGCGTCAAGAATTTCATCTTCTCCTCGAGCGCGGCCGTCTACGGCATGACCAGCTCCGATCCGGTGCGCGAGGACCATGCTCTGGCGCCCGAAACACCCTACGGCGTCTCAAAGCTGATGACCGAGTGGATGCTGCGCGACACCGCCAGGGCCTGCGATTTCCGCTATGCGGCGCTGCGCTACTTCAACGTCGCCGGAGCCGATCCGAAGGGTCGCACCGGCCAGTCGACGGCGGGCGCCACGCATCTGGTCAAGGTCGCCGTCGAGACCGCGCTCGGCAAGCGGCCGGCGATCCAGGTCTTCGGCACCGACTATCCGACGCATGACGGCACCTGCATTCGCGACTACATCCACGTCAGCGATCTCGTCGCCGCGCACCGCCTGGCGCTGAAACGCCTGCGCGAGGGCGGCGCAAGCCTGGTCGCCAATTGCGGCTACGGTCACGGCTATTCCGTGCTTGACCTGATCGAGAGCGTACAGCGCGCCAACGGCCGCAGCTTCGAAGTGCGCATCGCGCCGCGCCGCGAGGGCGACATGCCCTGCGTCGTCGCCGACCCATCCCTGCTGAAGACCGACCTCGGGTGGACGCCGCTGCACGACGACCTCGACGCCATTGCCGCTTCGTCGCTCGCCTGGGAGCGCGCGCTGGCGCGGCGCAATTCGGTGTGGGGCATCGAGACGCCGGACCCTTCCGACTGGCCGCCGCTGCCGATCAGCGCGACCGTGCTAAAATAGAGTGCCCGCGTCGTCAGCGTCGGGCGGCAGACGACTGCGCGGTGCGTCACGGAATATTGTCATCGATCTTGCGCGCAAAGGTTGACGCGCGGGCTTTCCGGCGCGACATGTCCGGCGATGGGGATCGATTTGGGCGAAAACTGCGGGCGCGGCTTTGACATTTCCTGATCTGAGACTTCGAACCCGGCTCGTGCTGGTTCTGGTGACGCTGTCGGCGTTCGGCCTTGCCGCCTGCTCGACCACGCCCACGGAAGTGCTGACGGTCGCTCCGATCCCGTCGGAAAAATACGCCGCGATCGTCGTCGACGCCAATTCCGGCCGTACGCTCTATGCGTCTGCCGCCGACCAGTTGCGCTACCCGGCGTCGCTCACCAAGATGATGACGCTTTACATGATGTTCGAGGCGATCGACTCGGGCCGCATGTCCAAGTCGACGCAGATCCCGGTGTCGGCCTACGCCGCCTCGCGGCCGCCCACCAAGATGGGCATCAAGCCCGGCGGCACGATCGACGCCGATACGGCGATCCGCGCGCTGGTCACCCGCTCCGCCAACGATGTGGCAGCCGCCGTCGGCGAGTATCTCGGCGGCACGGAAGCGCAATTCGCCGCCAACATGACGGCGCGCGCTCGTCAGCTCGGCATGACGCGCACCACTTTTCGCAATGCTTCCGGTCTGCCCGACGCCGACCAGCAGACCTGCGCGCGCGACATGGCGCTGCTCGGCATGGCGCTGCGCCAGCGCTTTCCGCACCACTACGCCTATTTCTCCACGCGCGAATTCGCCTATGCGGGCAAGATGGTGCGCGGCCACAACAAGCTCCTCGAGACCGGCGGCGTCGACGGCATCAAGACCGGCTACATCCGCGCCTCGGGCTTCAACGTGGTCACCTCCGTCAACCGCGACGGCAAGCGCCTCGTCGTGGCCGTCATGGGCGGCGAGAGCGCCGACAGCCGCAATGCCCACGTCCAGGGCCTGATCGCGCGCTATCTGCCGTCGGCGACCAGCCGCGGCGGCGCTGCCGCGGCGTCGCACCTCTAGGCGCGTCCGCGCCAGGGAACCAATCGCGGCGGCTGCCCGTTGCAACCGGTCGAGCAGGTCTCCGGAGTGATATGACATGGCGCCGGCCTATTTCTGGAAGGGCTATTTGAAGCTCTCGCTGGTGACCTGCCCGGTCGCCATGACGCCGGCCACCTCCGATCGCGAGAAGGTCCGCTTCCACACGGTCAACCGCGTGACCGGCAACCGCATCCGCAGCCGCTATGTCGATTCGGTCACCGGCAAACCGGTTCGCGACGCCAACGAGGCCAAGGGCTACGAGATATCCGAAGGCAAGTTCGTCACACTCGATGACGAGGAACTTGATGCAGTGGCGCTCGAAAGCACGAAGACCATCGACATCGACACCTTCGTGCCCGCCGAGTCCATCGGCTGGATCTATTACGACAAGCCCTATTACCTGACGCCGAACGACAAGGTCGGCGAGGAGGCCTTCACGGTCATCCGCGACGCCATGGCGTCGGAAGGCGTTGTCGGCATCTCGCGCGTCGTGCTCTACGGACGCGAGCGCGCCGTGATGCTCGAGCCGCGTGGCGAAGGCATCGTGCTGTGGACGCTGCGCTATGGCGACGAGGTGCGCGACCGCGACGCGTATTTCGCCGGCATCGCCAAGGAGAAGGCCGATCCGAAGCTGGTCGCGTTGGTCAAGGCGCTAATCGACGACCGCTCGAAGCCTTGGGACCCGAAGATGGTTCAGGATCCGGTGCAGGACCGGCTCGTCGACCTGATCGAGCAGAAGAAGAAGGCGACGAAGAAGAAGCCGACATCGAGAAAAGCGGCGGACGACGGCGCGGACGAGCCCTCCAATGTCATCGACCTGATGTCGACCCTGAAGCTCAGCCTGGAAAAGTCGAAGAAGAAGTAGCGCACTTCGGCGCGCCGCGGCCGCTCGATCAGCCGGCCTTGCGGCGTTCCTCGGCGGGCGCCGCCTTGCCGCGTTTGGCCGCCGGCTTTCCGTCTGCGCCCTTTGCCTTGTCAGCCAGCCTCGCGCTCTCGCGCAGTGCCGACATCAGGTCGACGACCTTGCCTTCGGCGCGCTTAGGCTGCGCCTTCATCGGGCGGCCCTCGACCTTGGCGCGCACCAGTTCGGCCAGCGCATTCTCGTAGCGGTCGTCATATTTCTTCGGATCGAACTCGCCCTTCATCGTGCCGATGATGTGCTTGGCGAGCGCGACCATGTCCTTTGACACCTTCTTCTTCGGAACGTCCGCGAAGGCGGCTTCCGCCGAGCGCACCTCGTAGTCGTAATTCAGCGTGTTGGCGATCATGCCGGCGCCATGGGGCCGGATCAGCAACGTGCGCGAGCGGCGGAACAGCACTGCGGTTGCGAGTGCCGCGACACTCTTCGCCTCCATGCCCTGGCGGATCACCGCGAAGGCCTTTTCGGCGACCTCGTCGGCCGGCGCCAGGTAATAGGGCTTGTCGAAATAGACCGTGTCGATTTGCGAGCAGGGGATGAAGGATTCGATCGCCAGGATCTTGTCGCTCTGCGGCATGACGGCGGCGATCTCGTCGGGCTCGATGATGAGGAAATCCCCGCTGTCGGTTTCGTAGCCTTTCACCTGGTCGTCGCGCTCGACCGGCTTCTTCGTCTTCTCGTCGATGTATTCGCGTCGCACACGATTGCCGGTCGCCGTGTTGATGGTGTGGAAGGTCGTGCGCTCCGCCGTCGACGCGCCCGTATAGAGCGCGACATGGCAGGTCAGCTCCGCGACCTTCAGATAGCCCTTCCAGTTCGCACGCGGCCCGGCCAAGACAGCACTCCCTGAAAACGAAACGATTCCGACCTGAACGTGCCGCCGCCGCGCTGGTTCCGCGTAGCCCGGCCGGTGGCGCCTGTCGGCCCGCGGCTCAGTCCGTCGCGGTATCGTCCCGCCCGATTTCGGCATCGTTTCCGTCGGCCGCCGCGATTCCTTCGGGACGCTGGTCCGCCGCCCCATCGCGACGCGAACGCGCCTGGGCCTTGCGGCGCTGCAGGTTGGCGCGCAACTGCTCGGCCAGCCGCGCGGCGCGGCGTGCATCGCCCGTCTCCTTGCCGCCCGGCTTGCCCATCTTGACCACCTCGCATCCGGCGTCTTGGTAACCTCCCAATGCGTGCTTGCGCAACCGCCATGCATGTGGCAAAAGCCGCCGCACCCTTGGAAAGCTGCCGTAGCTCAGTGGTAGAGCACTCCCTTGGTAAGGGAGAGGTCGAGAGTTCAATCCTCTCTGGCAGCACCATTCCACGCGTTGATTCCCCAACAAGTTGTTGACATTACGGGCTCTCCGCCCATTCTTCCGTTACAAACTTCGTTGCAAAGAACGGAAGATCCGGGCGATCGGCGGCCAAGATTCAACACATGCTGGAGCGCGACGGTCGCTGCTATGCGCGGCTCGTCATTCCGGTCTTGCTTCGACCGTTTCTCAACGGCAAGACTGAACTGCGCACTCCGCTCGGTGGCGACCGAAAGGCCGCAAAGGCGGCCGGCGGCGTAGGCGAATCAATACAGCGCGCCGTTCAGCCGGATTGGTAGCCGTTGGCTCACCGCCTTGCGAAAAGTTGGACTGCACCTGGCGCGGTAGACAGGCCTCACTTGGAGGCCTCAGCGGACGGGCCCGCGCGGCAAGCGCTGGCGCGGCGATCGGTCCTCGCCGGGTGTGCCTACATCCTTTCCATCTAGGACGTGGCTCGCGCTCCGATTTATTCGCAGCGAGCGCACCGAGCGCTATTGACAGCGGCAGAATTCTAACGCTTGTTTGAATAGTCAATCCTGGGAGGAAATCATGACATACGATTTTACACGGCGAGAACTCGTCAAAACGCTCGGCGTCTTCGGCGCTGCGGCCGCCTTGGGCACACTGTCGCGCCCGTCTCGCGCGCAGGGCGACCCGATCCGGCTTGGCCTCATCGCACCGCTCAGCGGTTCGCAGGAAATCATCGGACGATACCAGCTTGCCGGCGCCACGATCGCCGTCAACCAGATCAATCAGGCGGGCGGCGTGCTCGGACGCCAGATCGAACTCGTCACGCGTGACGACAAGGCGGCACCTGCCGCCGGTGTCGCCGCCGCCAAGGACCTCGCCGGCAGTGGCGTCAATCTCATGTTCGGCATTCTGTCCAGCGGCGTGGCGCTCGCCGTTGCGCCGACGCTTGCCGACGACAAGTCCGTGCTGGTCATCTCGGCGGCCTCGGCGAACGAGCTGACGCACGAGCAGTTCACGCGCAACCTGTTCCGCACGTCCGACCACGCTTATGCGCGCCAGCGCGCGCTTTCGAAGCTGGTTCTGGGCGACTTCCCGGACGTCCTGAAGTGGACGGCCATCCTACCGCAGACCGCCATCAGCGCGTCGAACTGGGACTCTTTCGTCGACGGCATGTCGCAATACTCCGCCGAAGCCGGCAAGCCGGCCGAGATCACCGAAGCGCTCTGGTGCAAGTTCGGCGCGACCGACTACAAGAATGAGATTGCCCAGCTGATGCGCAGTGATTGCGAAGGCCTCTATTGCGGCGTCTATGGCGGCGATGCCGTCACCATGTTCGGACAGGCCGCAGCCTATGGGCTGACCAAGAAGTTCAAGGTGCTGGTCGATCCGGGCAGCGAGTTCATCATCGCCAACGCGATGGGCAAGAACACGCCTCCCGGCCTGTGGTCCGGCTTCCACTGGTATCACGGCGCCTATGAAGGCCATAAGATCAACGACGATCTCTATGCCGCCTACGTCAAGGCCACCAACGACCCGCATCCGGCCGGCTATGTCGGCGAGACGCATGCCTCGGTGCTGGCATATGCGAGCGCCATCCAGAAGGCCGGCGGCACGGAAACAGAACAGGTCATCGCCGCGCTCGAGGATCTCGAATTCGATTCCTGCAAGGGCATGCGCAAGATACGCAAGGAAGATCACCAGGCGATCTGCGACCTCAACTTCGTGCAGTTCGGTCCCGACGAGAGCGATCAGGGATGGAAGGTCACGTCGCACCGTATCATCAAGGACGAGGGCGTGTCGGAAGAGCCGACGCCCGGCACCCCGATCGTGCTGAAATACAAGAAGGCCTGATCCGGCCACACTCCCCCGTCGTGAGACAATCCGCCGGCCGGCGCGCCGGCGGACCAGCACAAGGCAGCCGCGCGTGGTCGATTTCATCGCCAGCCCGCTTTTCAACGGGCTTTTCACGGCCATGGTGGTGTTCCTCTTCACCACCGGCCTGACCCTGATCTTCGGCATCCTGCGGGTGCTCAACTTCGCCCATGGCGGCTTCTTCATGATCGGCGCCTATGTCGCCTTCACGCTGGTGCGGGCCGTTGGCGCCCAGACTTCGGTGCTGGGCTACATCGGTGTCAGCATCGTAGCCGGCATTGTCACGGGTCTCTGCGGTATCGTCGTCGAGCGCGTCATCTTCCGTCCGCTCCAGAAGGTCGACGAATCCTATTCGCTGATCGCCACCTATGCGCTGCTGCTGATCACCGAGGGCGCGGTCAAGTCAATCTGGGGCGTGTCGTTCCATAGCGTGGCGCCACCCGACGTGATGAACGGCGCCGTTTTCGCCGGCAACCTGGTGATGCCGATCTATGCGCTCGTCATCATCGCGCTCGGTGTGCTCAGCTACGCCCTGCTCGAATGGATCCTGCAGCATACCGAAACCGGCAAGCTGATGAAGTCGGTGGCGTCCGATCCCTGGATGGCCGGTATGCTCGGCGTCAACGTGCCGCGCTTCTACACTTACCTCGTCGTCGCAGGATTCTTCATGGCCGGCGTCGCCGGCGGGTTGCTTCTGCCCAACCAGACCCTTTCGCCCAACCTCGCCAGCACCTTTGTCATCCAGGCCTTTGGTGCGCTGATCGTCGGCGGCATGGGGAACATTCGCGGCACCTTCCTCGCCGCGATCCTGCTCTGCGTGGTGGATTCCTTCGGCTCCCTCTACTTTCCCGCGGTGCCGGGCCTGCTCTTCTACATCGCGATGACGCTGGCGCTGCTGTTCCGCCCGCAAGGACTGATCGCGGGGGCGCGCATATGAAATCCCTGTTTCCCACCCAGCTCGGCCGCGATGCGGCGATCGGAGCGGTGATCGTCATCGCCATGCTTGCCATGCCGTCGCTGGCCAGCAAGGGCTTCGTCTTCATCCTTGGCACGCTGTCGCTGCACATCGTCTTTGGTCTCAGCTGGAATCTGATGTTCGGCCAGACCGGCCTCGTAAGCTTCGGCCATGCCTCGTTCTTCGCCATCGGCGGCTATGCCTATGCGCTGACGGCGCGGCTCTATCCCGACCTGCACCCGCTGCTGGCCTTCTCGGGCGCCGGCCTGTTCAGCGCGGCGCTGGCGCTGCTTGTCGGCATGGTGGCGCTGCGTCGCTCGCTCGGCGTCTACTTCGCCATCCTGACCCTGGCGCTCAGCCAGATCGTCTACCTGGTGCTTTCATCCATCCCCGCGCTCGGCCGCGAGGACGGGTTCACCGGCATCCGCCGGCCGATGCTCGACCTCGGCGTGGTCGCCATCGATCTCGCGCAAGGAAACAATTACTACTATTTCATCATCGTCGTTTCAGCGCTGCTGGCCGCACTGCTGTGGTGGGTCATGCACAGCCGCTTTGGCCGCGCCTTCCGCAGCATCCAGCAGGACCCGGACCGCGCCGCATTTCTCGGAATCAACGTGCAGGCCAACCGCCTTGCCGCATTCGCCATCGCGTCGGGCGTCACCGCGGTCGCCGGTGCGCTCTACGGGCCTTGGCTGCAGCTGCTGACTCCGGAAGTCGCGCACTGGACCTTCTCGGCCCGGCCGATCCTCTATGCACTGCTTGGCGGCGTGCAGAGTTTCTGGGGTCCGGTCGTCGGAGCCGCAGGCTTCGCTTTCCTGGAGTATGGCACCCGCACGATGCATGGCTTCTCCGAAATCATCATCGGCACCATCCTGCTCATCGTCGTGCTGGTATTTCCGGGCGGTATCCTCGGTGGACTGGCGCTGCTCGGAAAGCGCGTCGGCAGCAAGGTCCGGAACGAGACGCGTGTGGAGGAGGCACCGTGAACATGCAATCCGGCACCGCAGCCCCTCTTCTTCAGGCTACACAGATCGTCAAGGACTACCCGTCCGTGAAGGTGCTGAAGAACGTCGACATCTCGGTGGCGTCGGGCGACACGCTGGCGGTGATCGGCCCGAACGGCGCCGGCAAGACGACGCTCTTCAAGGTGCTGAGCGGCGAGGTTTTCGCCGATTCCGGGGTGGTTCTCTACCAGGGCCGCGACGTGACGCGGATGCCCGGCTGGAAACGGGTGCGCAGCGGTTTCGGGCGGTCGTTCCAGGTGGCGCGCATCTTCGCCGACCTGACCACGGCGCAGAACGTGCTGGTCGCGGTGGAAGCGTCAATCCGCGGCAAGGCGCGAAGCATCGCCAGCCTCGTTGCCTGCCGGCCGCTCCCCCAGGCGCGCGACATGGTCGACGAGGCGCTGGAAGAGGTTGGCCTCGCGCGGAAGGCCGCCATCGAAGCGCGCTTCCTGTCGCATGGCGACAAGAAGCGGCTCGAACTCGCAATGAGCCTGGTGCTGCGTCCCGACATCCTACTACTGGACGAGCCGACCGCCGGCATGTCGCCGGCCGACCGCAAGGCTTCGGTCGACCTGCTTGCGGCGGTTAAGCAACGCCACGGCATGACCGTG